>JAPLZS010000179.1:8524-15374 GCA_026394915.1 Candidatus Woesearchaeota archaeon
CCTCCTTGACATGGCTGAGCTTGTCATATGTGCTTGATTCGCTCTGCTTGCTGAACAGGCCCAGCAGGCCTTCTGTTTCAAAGATGTATTCTTCTCCGTTCCATGACTGGTAGAATGGGCAGGGACTGCCTATCTCTACCGTTGCAGGGATGGGGCAGGAATTTAGTCGATGGCTGTCCTGTGTCTCCACAAGGATGTAGATAGAATTATTCTGGGGCTGCAGATAATCTTTGATATTATCTGTTATAGTATACCTTAAGATATCGTCCTGGTCTGATGTAAAATCCTTGTATGCAACAGGGATCCATTTTGATTCAGCGAAGCTCCAGACGCTTAGGTTGGTCAGATATGATGTGGCTGGATATCCTCTTCCTTTCCAGTATACATCAATGGATTTTATGGTTGAGAGAGATTCATTTAAGTAGAATACAGACAGAAGTGAGTTTACGTAATCTCCTTGTTCACAGAAAGGAGGGCTGCTGACTGAACAATATTTTCCATCAAGGCCAGACAGATCATTTTCACAGTTTCCTTCGCCTATTGAACCTAACACCCCATTATCTATGTAAACAGCATTGTCCTCATTGCTTGAATTCAGGAAATAAGTGTTTATTCCTGATGTTGTGTCAAGATACACATAATTATCGCTGATATCTGAGTCCTGGCCCCCGTCATCACTGGTCACTACTGCTTTTATCCTGTAATAATCCTCTGCAATCCCCTGTATGTTCCAATCGCATGTATACGGATCTGAATAAGCGGTGCATGCTTTATCTCCATTGATGCTGTCGGCAGTATAATAGAAAGTTACATTGGACACTGTGCTGTCAACATCAGAAGCAGATGCAGCAAGAGCCACATCAAGGCCTGCATCAGGATCCTCTACAGTGAATACCTTCCCGGCGATGTCCTCTGATACGCTGACATGGGGCTTTGCTGAGCTTGCTGTCTTTTTGAAATAGATGTCAGTGTCTGCGCCTGAAAGCCCGCTATTGTCTTCCCATATGTAAAAGATACTGCCTGATGATGAGGTTATGTCTGGATTGAACGCCCCTCCCATGCTCTCATCATTTATTGCTCCAAGCTGATTCATTGTTCCGTTGTACATTGCAGCGACTATCCTGAAGAATGCGCAATTAGTGAAAGATTGTGAATTGAGATCGCAGTCGCTTTGCGCCTGAGACCATGAGATGTATGTCTTGCCGCCTGATTCTGTGATTGAAGGATTCAAGGACATGTAATCGCTTTCATTGCTCACCATGATTATGTCAGACCATTGGGAGCCATTCTTCTCCCTGTAAAAGATGTCATAATCGTTTATCATGTCTCCAAAGAACTGCGCCTCTGTCCTGGTATCATTATAAATCTTTAATTCATCTATTGTGCCGTTCGTCTGGTTGATATAACCCAGTGTTGCATTAAAAATAGTTCCTATAGAAAATCTGCCATAAGGGTCATTCATACGCACTGGTCCAATGAAATTATCCGGATACTGCGCGCTTATGTTCATAGACGCCCCGTCCATGTACAGCTGAAGCTCTCTGCTGCCTGTCTCGTTGTTGAAGTCCCAGCTGAATCCAATGTGCTTCCATTCTCCTGCTGCCCAGACATTTACGCTTGCTGCAGCGGCAAATGGGTTTGTCTGGTTATCTACAGCTGCTGTCTGGACATAATTTGATCCAAGATATCCGAAGCCCGAGCTTATCAGGAGATGCAGGGAGCTGGATAGATTGTCAGGATAATTGCTGGCAAAAAGGTAATTGGATGTATTGTCTGCGCCTGACGGATTAAAAAAAGGCCTGACCCACATTGATATTGCTCCCCGGTTTATATTGAGATTTGATGCGCTTGAATAATTAAGATGCGCGCTCAGGGATATGTCAGGGCTCTCATTGGCCATATCAACCGATCGTCCATTATAAAAGAAATCTTTGTTGTAGCTGCTGCCTCTTGAGCTGTTCTTAAATGAGACTGCTGACTGCTCGACAATGCCTGACCCTCTTGAGAACGTAGCATTTGTGCTTTTATCAAATGAGGCATAAAAAAGAAGGTCTGGATCAGGATAATTTATGTTATCAACCCATACTATCTTTGTTATGTTGCTGCTTCCGGTCACTATCTTAGGCTTCTTCGGGAAATAGCTTGACAAAGTTGTTCTTCCAAGAACGTCATGCGCTGCGAATGAGCTGTAGCTCGCATCGCTCACATTCTCCTCTCCATGCCATGTTCCTGAGAAGTTCTTTTGTTCGTGATGTATATAGCTCATGTTGAGGTCATCAGGAGAGAATTCTTCCCAGACAACATGCACTGTCTTGTTCAGGTCAACAGAAAGGTCAGGCATGTATGCGTATGATGTCCCATTGCTCACAAGCTCTGGCTCAGACCAGCTTGTGCTGTTCCTCACCATGTACATCACGCTCAGTGAAGTGCTGTTATGCACATCGTTATATACCACATGCACATTATTGCTCCTGTCAACTGTGATGCTTGGGTAATAAGACAGATTAATGCCTGATGTCAGCATTATCTGGCCTGATTCTACTGTGTTGTTCATGACACTCCTGTAGAATATGCTCCTGTTTCCTGCGTGCATCTTTATTTCTGCAGCTGATCTCACATTATCAGATATCATCAGCTCATCAATCCTGTAATCGGCAGCAAATGATTGGTCCGGCCTGCATGGGCCTATGCATAATGTATCAAAAGAGAACCCGCGATCGAGATTTTGGGTGCTTGAGCCTGCAAGATAGCCGTCAATGTAAAGCTTGAATACAGATGCGCTCAGCGTGCTGAGATCATATGTAACTGCAACATGATGCCATTCATTTGCCCTAAAGGGATAGAAATAAGAAGAAGGCGACACTGAGTATGAAGAAGAAGCTGATGTCGGATATGCAGCTGCATAAGAGCTGAACGTTATAAGATTCTGGTTGTATCCTCCCAAAGTCAATGCTGCGCCTCTGCTTGCGTTTGTGCTGTTGAACAGATCCAGAAGGACGCTTGCATCTGATGAAGATTTCCTCTGGATATCTACCAAAGGGTTAAACCACAGCTCTATTGTGCCTCGAGTATTGTCAAGATTGCCGACTGCGCTGAAGTTCATGTAAGATGATGAACCCCTTCCTGAAAGGGAGAGCGCATTTTTTATCAGGGCATTCTTGGTTATCTTTGTATTGGCTGGTTCAGTTCCAAGAGAGTACACTGTTGCGGCTCCTGCTGCATAATCTGCATTCTGCAATGAATTTGCGTCATTGAAGTGCGCAAGAAGGAGCGTGTTGCTGTCTGCTGCAAGCTCTGCAGGAGGTGATAATGCGCTCCAGACTATATGGCTTGCATTGTCTGGACCAAATGCTATTGCGGGCTGTATGGATGAGGTTATGCTCTCATTGCTGAGAACCTGCACCCCTCCGCTCATCTTGCTATCGCTGCCGAGCTTTTGTATTGACCATGTATTGTTAAGCCTGTAATTGAAGAATATGTCCTTGTCCGGGCCATTGTTCCTGCTTAAGCTGAGATCTGAACTTGCGATGCCTGCGCTTAAATCGCTTAAATCAGTCTCATCCACCCAGACAGCATGTATCACTCCTCCTGAGCTTATATCAAAAGCAGGTTCCTTTGAATCCAGATTGCTATCTTTGCTGACAACTTCAGTCAGCAGTATAGAGGCTCCGCTGACGCAGAAAGCATAAATAGAACATAACAGGATAGAACATAGCAACAGAATAAGAATACCACTGACCCTGCTTTTTTTGCCCAAGTTTAATCACTTCTTTTTTATGCTGAACATTGATGCCTTGACCAAGGAATGCACACTATGGCTATTTAGAGCTGATACGCCAAAAGTATGCAAAGCTCTTTGCTATCGGAACTTAAAGGGGATTTTTAGCGCGCTGGCCCCCTTATATCATTTTTATATATGAAAGTTTGGTTCTATATATATAAAATTTGTGATTTTAACAAACACCCTAACAATCAAAAACATTAAATATTCAAATCAATATCAGAGATATATGCAAAATAAAAAAAGAGATGAAGCGTTCTATGATACAATAATAATCGGCGCAGGCCCGGCTGGCTGCGAGCTTGCATACCAGCTTGCAAAGAGAAGATTCAGTGTTCTTGTCCTGGAAAAAGAGAAACAAGGGAGAGATAAGCCGTGCGGAGGAGGGATCCAGCTCAGGGAATTGATGGAATTCGGAAAGCTTCCTTTGGATGTTATTGAAAGGAAGATAAGGAAGATGAGGGTAATCTCGGCTCAGAATAAAGTCCTTGAAGCTGGAATGGAGAACAAAAGCCTTTTTGCAGCAACAGTCAAAAGAAGCGTTTATGACAGATCTCTGCAGGAAAGAGCAGGAGAAGCAGGAGCTAAATTTCTTTTCAGGAACATGGCGGAAGGGATAAAATCAGATGGAAGCAGTGTAAGCGTATATGCAAATGGGAAAGAATTGAAGACAAAGCTCATCGTTAATGCTGCCGGCTCATCATCACAAAAGATCAATGAGAGATTAGGAATAAAAGAGAAATGTCCTGAATTGTGCATCACATACAATTTTCTGCTGAAATCAGAAGAAAGCCATATTGACAAGAATTTCAAAGATGCTATTGAGCTTTATTTCCTGAAAGGACGCGCTCAAGGCTATGCGTGGATATTCCCCAAAAGAGATGCATTGTCTGTAGGGATCGGCGCAACAGCAGGGTGCATAAAGAGGGGCAGGATGAATATACAGGAGCTTCTGCGCAAATTCATAAAAAGCCACCCAATCGCATCTAAGAAACTAAGGGGCTGCAGAGTGATCAGTAAAAGCGGAGGAGTGATAAATCTTGGGATAATGCCCAGACTTTACTCCAAATCATTTCCTGCCATACTGATTGGAGATGCAGGAGGATTTGCGAACATCGTGCATGGCGGAGGGATATATCATGCAAGGAAATCTGCATTGATTGCGTCAGAATACTGCGCGCAGTTCCTGAGGACAGGAGAGAGAAAATATCTTAAAGGATATGACTGTGCTGCAAGAAAATTCTTTCATGATCATGAATTGAGATGGGATAGGAAAATAAGGAACATACTCTGGAATGAGAAGACAATAGACGCCCTGGTTGAGAAAGGCAGTAAGGATGACAGGATAAAAGAGGCGCTGAGGATTGTGCTTACTTCTCCAGAATCCCATGAAAAAGCATACATTATCCTTGAGAAGAAGATGCTTGAGATGATATATTCAGAGCTTGACAAGAAAACAGGATTCTATAAATGCATGATCAACAGGAAACTGAGAACAATATTCAGCAAAGATGGAAAATCTGGTCCAGATTTGACTGAATATGCAAATGAAGCGCTGCTGAACAGCAAGGCAAAGAGATTGAGGGCATTGCTCGGAATATTGTCATCAGAGATGTTCAACGGCAACAGGAGCAATGCGCTGAATTTCTCTCTTGTGTATGAAATATTCCACACTGCGTCCCTTGTGCATGATGATATAATAGACGACTCAGAGAAAAGAAGAGGGAAAAAGACACTGCATGAGAGGCATGGGATTGGGAATGCAATTGTTGCAGGGGATCTAATGCTTTCAAAAGGATATTCTTTAATATCCAAGTTCTCAGAGACAAGCTCAATCTCAAAAAAGCAGGTGATTGGCCTGCTGAAAATAGTGGGAGAGGCAGGAGAGAGATGCTGTATTGGCCAGTCCCTTGACATGAGCATGGCAGAGAGAAAAGAGTACAGCAGCATAGAAAAATATCTCAGGATGATTGAGCTGAAGACAGGCTCTCTGATTGAAGGCTCTGTGAAAGGCGGAGCTGTGATTGCAGGAGCATCGAATAAGAATGTTGAGATGATCGGAGAGTTCGGAAAGAATCTAGGCATCGCATTCCAGATAATAGATGATTCTCTTGACCTTCTCGGAGGAAAGGCTGCAAACAAGTCTGTGATGAATGATCTAAAGCAGGGGAAGGCAACGCCGATGCTGATCTATGCATTGCAGAAAGCTGGCAAGAAGGATAAAAAAATGATTCTGCATGCTGCTGGGAACAGGAATCTGACAGGCAAAGAAGCAGAAAAGATTGTCGGGATTTACAGGAAATACGATACGATAGGATATGCGCAGAGGCTGAGCCATGAATATGTCAGCAGAGCAAGAAAAGAGCTGGCCAGGCTGCCGAAAGGAAAGGGAAAATCTAGAGCAATGAAGCCGAGAGAGCAGTTCAATGAGATTCTTGATGTGCTTGATTACTGGAGCATGCTCGGAGGATGAAAAACTCTTAGTTGGATATAATCATATTAAAATATCTGTTTATTTCTTTTGTTGATGTTTCTCCTTCAAATTTCCCATAGATGAAACCCAACACCCTCTTTTTGAGATTATGCGCATTTGCATGGCTGCTGTAAGCAACCCATCCTTCCAGAAGATCATAGATTATATCATAATCGATTTTCCCTGCATCAAAATCCAGACACAGCTCTGATAATTTTCTTCTGAACTTGCTTATATTGCTCTTTTTCAGCAGCTTGTGATGATAGAATATCCTGAATCCAAGGAAAGTCGTGCCTCTTGATAGAGGAGATATCTTTGATTTGTTAGGATGAAGATGGATATCCAAATTTTCTCTTAAAAAATTACCAATCTCTGATTTATACATTTCAAGATGCTCTTTTGAATTATGCAGAATGATGAAATCATCAACATATCGGAGATAATATTCAGCCCTTAGTTTATATTTCACAAAATAATCCAGCTCATTCAGGTAAACATTGGCAAAGAACTGCGAAGTCAGGTTGCCGAGGGGCATTCCTCTTCCGGATCGCCCCCCCCCTCGCGGAGTTTTCCAGAATCCTCTTGACCAGCCACAA
>JAPLZS010000131.1 GCA_026394915.1 Candidatus Woesearchaeota archaeon
AACCAGACAAACCCTGCAGGAGAGATAGTCAATGAGACAAACACAATATTCGCACACCAGAACCTTACAATAAGGGTGAATGCAACAGGGATAGGAGAGACAATAAACACTGTGTGGATAATCATCTGGGAGACTGTCGCTTCTGCAGGAAACATACTCTGGCAGGGGCTGATGAGCCTGATCGGAGGGTTGTGGCAGGTTCAGGTTCCTGTGAATGAGAGCTATCCTACTTATGTCAATTACACTGTGTTTGTCAATGACAGCATGAACCATACTGTCCAGACTGAAGGAAACTTCATAGTGAACGGCATATCATTGACAAGCTGCAGGGAATTAAGCCAGGCAAACACGACATATATACTGGCAAGCAATGTCTCATCAGACAGCACCTGCTTCAACATAACTGCATGGAATGTGACGCTGGACTGCATGGGATACACAATAGATTTTGCAAACTCAAAGACAGATGATGGATATGGCTTTGGCGTGATAAGCTACGAAAATGACACTACAATAAAGAACTGCAACATCTCAAGGGACTCAAGTGTCGGGAGATATGCCTGCGGAATATCCCTTTTGAACAGCAGCCATAGCGAGGTTGTCAACAACACAATATCCACCATAAATGATGATGACTGCGCTGTCTATATCAACGAATCTTCCACAGGCAATACTATCCAATATAATAATTTTACAAGCAGCACCGGCATATTATTCAGCGATTCATCCAGCTCTTCTGGCTCAGATAATGACTTCACAGGAAACACATTCAACTGCACAACTGCCATTGATATAACAGCAGCATCGCAGCAGAACAACAGGTTCTGGTTGAATAACTTCTATAGGGGCGTTATAAATGACAACGGAGCAAACACATTGCTCTGCGTCAATGAAGAAGGCAATTTCTACGAAGAGCATCTAACGCCAGCAGCAGGAGACTGCGGTCAGACCAACATAACAAATCCCCTGAACAGAACAACAATAGACAAATGGTTCAATAAAACCATAAATGTAGCCTTTAAAGGGCAGTCGTCATTGAATCCAATAACTTATTATTACAGATATACGAACATTTCTGGAACGTATGATGTTGGTTCAACCACAGCGCTGAATATCAACTTCAGCATATTCAATAAGCTCCTGGGAGAAAATTATATTATTGAAATAATACCTAACAATGGGGTATATAATGGGACGCATGCAAATGTATTGTTCAATACGACAATAGACAATGAATATGTCTGCTCTGACTGGCAGAATACCTGCGAATACACCAACATAACTTCTGCGCTGGATGGAGAGAATAACACAGCTAACTATATAACGCTTGCAGAGCCGAATGCGACATATGCCATATCAAAGACAGCTATCTATAATATCACCCCTTATGATGAAGCGGTCATAGTCATAAATGCAAATAATGCAACTCTTGACTGCAACAATTCCATCATACAGGGGATGAATGCAGGAGTCGGCGTGTCTGTTGAATCGGATAATTCAACTGTCAGGAATTGCAGTCTTAGAAACCTGACTTATGGGATTGCTGTATTGGGCAAATTCACAAATATAACCGGCAATACATTTGAGCATATGGGGGAGTATAACATTCTATCCTATGACAGTCAGAACAATAATATATGGCTAAACAATTTTTATGATAAAGGGATTATTAAGGTGGACAATAGTAAAGTAATCTCTGTTGACTCAACAAATCACTCTAATTACGGATTATCTTATCCTGTTACATACCAATTTTCCATACCTTCTGGCTCATCCAATCTTAAGGCATATAGGAAATATCTTGCATCAGGACCATGGACTCAGATTGCAGAGAAGACATCAAGCGACATATTCAATGGGATTGAGGCAGTAAGGTTCAATTATACCAGCAATATGGCGTTTGTCTCAGTTGCTTTTGACAGTTCAAGCGACAATATCTATGTTGAAATAACAGACAGCAATGGTTTATCTCAAAATATATCTTATCTAGGGGTGTCAAAATATTATGACAACAGGTCTGCTGCTGTCGTGATGACCGCAGATGATTGGTCAAACAATCCCTACAGAAGCGAGGTATTCATCAATCTGAGCAACATCACAAGAAATCTTAACATGTGGCTCTCTGTGGGCATCATAACCAATTTTTCAGTTGGCGGTGTGGTGAACTGGTCTGCAATCCAGACAGAGCTTGATAAAGGTCTTGTAGAGGCTGATTCCCACAGCAAACATCATGATTGGACTCTTTTAGAAAGTTACCCGACTGTGGAAATAGAGGTAAACGACAGCAAAGAAGAGATAATGGCCAATCTTGACCTGCCGTCTATCTATAAAAATGGGGGGAAAGAATATGTTTGGGGATGGATTGAACCTTTTGGATATTCAGGCATTACAAGACCTTATTTGGGGCAATATAAATATCTTGCTGACAGATCTTATACGTCCAAAAACAGCGGCGTAAATTATTCAGATTGGGACGCTGTAAATGGATTGTATGGCATTACTCATGTGTCATTAGATCTTCAAGATTCAACTCTTAAGCTGTCCAATGGCACATTTGATAATGCGACATCATTTGGAGAGATATATTCTCTTGTAGTGCATCCTTACAATACAAATCTGACAGATGGTTCATGGGAAAGGCAGCACCTTCAGCATATAAGCAACAGAACCAATATATGGTATGCAGGTCTTGGTCAATTGTACGCTTATCATTACACTGGCAATATCACCCATATTGAAACATCTGGCTCAGGAACATATGATTCCTTCTGCGTCAACAATAACGGCAACTTCTATAAAGAGAGCCTGACGCCTGCTTTAGGCGACTGCGGACAGAACAACATAACATATCCTGCAAACGGAACTATCTTATCAAAAGACGCGAACACAACAACTGATGTATCTTGGATCCAGCAGAGCTCGCAGAACAGCCTGAATTATTCTGTATACC
>JAPLZS010000220.1 GCA_026394915.1 Candidatus Woesearchaeota archaeon
AGTGGGAAGGGTGGATGACAAGAATGTCGTTGACCTTGACTACAATGAGGAAGCATATGAAGACGGCCCGGTCGCAGACATACCGATGGCGCTCATACCAAGCACAGGAGAGATATCTCTTCTGCAGATGGACGGAGAGATATCCAAAGAAGATGTGATAAAAGCCCTCGAGATGGGAAAGAAGAAGCTGCTTGAGATATATGAGGTACAGAAAAACGCATTAAAGGAGAAATACAAGTGATTAAAATGATCAATGATGAAATGAAAAAACACCTCTTAAGCTCGCTTAAGAAGGGGATAAGATATGACGGCAGGAAGATTGATGAGTACAGGGATGTCGAGATCGAATATGGCATCTCAAAATCAGCAGAAGGTTCAGCAAGAGTCAGGATCGGGAAGACAGAAGTCATAGTCGGAATAAAGCTGGCTTTGGACAAGCCTTATCCGGACACTCCTGATGAAGGCTGCCTGATGGTAGGAGCAGAACTGCTTCCTCTCTCATCGCCTGATTTTGAGCTGGGCCCCCCTAGCATTGAATCAATCGAGCTTGCAAGAGTGGTTGACAGGGGAGTAAGGGAAGCAAAAGCTATTGATACCAAAAAACTCTGCATAACCAAGGGAGAAAAAGTATGGATGGTATTCATAGACATATGCGCAATAAACAACGAGGGAAATCTTATGGATGCAGCCGGCCTGGCAGCAATCGCTGCCCTGAAGGACACAAAGTTCCCTAAGTATGACGGAGTTGAGATAAACTATAGGGAACATACAAAGGATAAGATGCCTTTGAAGATGCACCCCATACCTGTCACAGTTTACAAGATAGGAGATACCATACTTGTTGACCCTAATCTTGAGGAAGAGCAGTGCTTTGACGCAAGACTTACTGTAACGACAACAGAGAAAGGCAATCTTTGCGCTCTCCAGAAAGGAGGAGACTCGCCTCTTAAGATAGAGGACATAGATGCGATGATGGAGCTCGGCATGAAGAAATCATCTGAGCTTAGGAAACATATAAGGTGAAATCATGGAAAAGGAAAAATACACTAAATACGAGAAAGCGAGGATGCTCGGATCAAGGACGCTTCAGATTGCGATGGGCGCCCCTTTCCTGGTCAAGCTGACAAAGGAAGACCTTGAGAGCATGAACTATGATGCGTTCAAGATTGCAAAGAGAGAGTTTGACGAGGGAGTCATGCCTATCTCTGTGACAAGGCCTATGCCTCAGCCAGACATGCCTGAGCCCAAGAAAGAGGCAAAGGCAGCTGAATAATTTTTAAATTTTTTTAAACCTTTTTTATTTATTTGTAGGGGGCGGAAGAGATTGTATATGACATAAGCACAGTGATTGCAGGTTTTTCTGGTTTTGAGAGGGATAAATCCAATGTGATACCTCTTCTGCAGTATGTCCAACGCGAGATAGGTTTCCTGCCAGGCAATATGATGGGAGAAGTGGCAGATTATCTCAGGCTTCCAAAAGCCCATATTTATGGCGTAGCCACATTCTATTCGCAATTCCGCTTCAAGCCACAGGGTGAACATGTGATCACGGTCTGTGAAGGCACTGCATGCCATGTAAGGGGAAGAGGTGAAATCAGGAAGAAGCTGGAGAGCATTCTTGGCATAACAGCAGGCGAAACAACAGAAGATAGAATGTTCTCGCTTGAGACTGTAGCATGCCTTGGCTCGTGCGCTCTGGCACCTACTATGGTGGTAGATGGAAGAGTATACGGCAAGATGAATGAAAAGAAACTTAAGAAACTGTTCGAAGCGATTAAATTCAAACAAGAATGATATAATTATTATAATAAAACATTTAAATAATCAGATTCTAGGAGATCATATGGAAGATAAGATCACCAAACAGAAGCTGGACAGGTATTTTGATATTACAGGCAGGGCCCTCAAGAAAGTCAAGATTGCAGACAACAAGTCAATCAAAGACTCAAAGAAACATGCTGCAGATTTCCTGGACATGGCCCAGAGATACTATTCTGACGCAAGGCATTTCATGGAAAAAGGCGATTATGTGAATGCATTTGCATGCCTAAACTATAGCCATGGATGGCTCGATGCTGGCGCGAGAATCGGCCTGTTCGACGTAGACCATGATTCGACGCTGTTCACTGTGGACTAATAATCTTTAGAAGACCATAATTTATTAGCAAATAATAAGCGATAAAAGAAAGCTTTATATAAATTAAAGATAAACCGTAATGGAGTAATTAAAGAATAGGTATTACAATGGGAAAATGTATTTTATGCGAAGGGGACACCTCTTGGATAGGAGTTTGTAAACACTGCGGTTTAAGAAATAAGTTATCTAAAAGGAAAAAAGATTTTTATGAATTTGTTTTCGAAGGAAATAAAAAATTAATGTTACCTGTTGAAAAAAATTTGGATATTGTTGATTTTGTGAATAATAATCGTCAAAAAGTTCATAATCTAATTAAAGAGCAAGATAATCTAATTAAAGAGCAAGATAATCTAATTAAAGAGCGAAAAAAAGAACAAGAAATTCTAAATAAAGAGCGAGAAATGGCTGCCATTGGCTATTACAAAGGTAAGATGTGCCCATTCACTCAGGTAAAAATAGGAGGAACAACAAATGTTTCTTCAGCAGTTTTATTCGGTGCTCCAACAACTGATCAGTATACTTGGACCCATAGTGAATGTTTAGAGGAATATTGTGCAATTTGGGACTCCAAAGGAAAACAATGTTCAATAAAAAAGATTGCTGAGAAATTAAAGTAGATTAAATCTCTGAATTTTATTTTAGAATATAAACCTTCTCGACCTTAGGATAAACTTATTGTTCAATACAGCCATATTCTGAGCTTTTTACTGTGGATTGAGTCTTTCAGACCACAATCTTTATATACAAGTTGATATTATACAAGCATCAGTTGATATAAATAAGGTATCCAATATGCAAAAACTTCAATTTACTAAAACCGAGATGATCGAGAAGAAGAATCATAAAACTGCAAGGTATCCTAACCTTAACACAGTGCTTATGGTAGAGGACTTCTTGAAAGAACATAGAGATATGCCTATGAATGTTTCTGAGATAAAGGCTTAAGATAATACTTGAATACCTTTTCAGAAGCGGAAAGATTATGTACGGGCCAAGAGGCATTCAGTGGATATACAGCGAACCAGAGCATCTGAAAAAGATGGTTGAGAACACGTTGGAGATCTGATTATGTTCTTTGGCAAGGAAGTCAGGATACTGTTGAAAGATAAAGCAAAAGAAAGCTATCTTGACCTAAAAAAGAGGAATGATGGAGAAGCAAGAAGCATCCTGAATTCAATAGAGAGAATAAAGATAATTCTGAAAGATAATCCGCAGTATGGAGATCCAATCCCCAAACAATTGATTCCAAAAGAGTTTATCAAGCAGGGAATCCAAAATCTTTACAGGGTGGAATTATCAAATTATTGGAGGATGATTTATACGTTAGAAGGAAGTCGATCACAAAGAATATAATAAGATGTTTGGATATGATTGAAGATGAGTATCTAAATCATCAAAATTCAAACATCATTTAACTGAATTTTCTCCATCTTAGGATAAACTCCCGGCTCCATGAACACTCGTTCTGTCTTTGCTGCAATGCCCCTGTCATTCTTCTTTATCTCTCTGGAATCCATCAGGGCCATTGCAATTGCAACAAGCTCGTTCTTGAGCGTCATTATCGCAATGAGCTGGCCTTTCTCAATGTCTGCATTCAGTTTTGCAATGCCTGGAATCTTGAGCTGCGCTCCATGGCAGAGAGAGTCCACTGTTGTGTCCATTATCCATATCTTCGGAAGATGCTCTACTGCCTTTTCCATTGGCTGCACCATCTTCCTCAGCATGTTTTCATCGCCTTTGTTTTTATATCTCCAGACTGCGTCACTAAGCTCCTGCAATGTGACCATAGTCGATTCGTCAAAAGGACCAACCTTTGTCCTCCTCAATTCTATCATGTGAGCGCCTGTCCTGAGTTTCTGGCCGATGTCATGCAATAATTTCCTTATGTAAGTTCCTGCTTCTGTCCCTGTCCTGAACAGGACTTCTCTTCTGTCAATCTCCATGATCTCAAAATAATAGATAGTCCTTGTCCTTTCCTGCCTCTTGACAGCAGACTTTATAGGAGGAAGCTGCCGTATGTCTCCCACAAAGCTTTCGCATGCTGCTCTAAGAAGTTTCTCATCAACATCCTTATGGACATGCATTATTCCGACATATTCTTTGCCTGCTTTGAGAAGTCCCTGAACTACTTTTGTCGCCTTTGACATCGCAACAACAAGAGAGCCTGTTACATTTGGATCAAGCGTCCCTGAATGGCCTGCCTTGCTTATGCCCATTATCTGCTGCACATATGCGCTGACCTGATGAGAAGTAGGGCCTCTTGGCTTGTCTATGTTTACAATGCCATACTCCAAGTGAAGTTCAATGGGCCTTGTGTAAGGATCATGGCCGAACTTGGGGCTTGTATCTGAATCTCTCTTTACAAGGATTCCTCTGTTCAGGTTCTCAAATGGAAGGGTTCCACTCATAACAATGCGGAAAGATGCCTTATTTATTAAGGTTTTGCTATGCTCCAGAACGAGTCAAAATAAGCCCTGAAGCTCCTGGCTGCCTCTTCGCTTTCCATCATGAATGCTGTGGGCGATCTTGTCCACAGCACTATTATGATCTTCTTGCCATAGAAATAAGTTGTCATGTTTGATACAAACTGCTTCGGAAGATATCTTATCTCAGCATTCTTCATTGTGCTCTCTTCAAGGTTTCCTTTTGTCTCAAAGTTTGCAAGCATTTTCACTTTGATATTTTTCTTCGCTCTCTTTATATGATGGTTATAGAAGAATGGCCTAAGCCCAGGAGTGTCTCCATATGTCGCTCCTAATACGCAATATTCTCCTCCCCTTTCCAATTCATCAAGGATATTCCTTATCACATTTATGACTGCCTTGAAACCATCGTATACAACTGCCTCTGGTTTCTTGGCCATCTTCTGCTCTAACTCAAGTTGGGGAATCAATTTTTCAACAATGCTTCTCTTCTCTTTCATCTCTTCCTCTTTCTTCTCCATATATTCAAGGATTCTCTTAGGCTCCACTGCTGTGAAATATTTTATCTTGCCTTTGATTGAATGGCCTGCAAGGCCTTTGTCCATCAGCCTGTCCAACACTTTATAGACTTTTGATGAAGATACTTTTGCCTCTCTTGCCAATGGGCCTGTCTTGCTTTCCCCTAATCTCAGCAGGGCAAGGTAGACTTTTGTCTCTCCTTCTGTGAGGCCTATTTCCTGCAATAATTTGGTATCCATACTCCCTAAAAATGCATTCTAATATATAAATTTTGCTATTACGACCCCCCAAGGGGACGATATAATTAATATACTATCTGACAATCACTATTTAGTAATAAAGGTGGTAAACATGACACAACTTGTACAGATGATAAGAAGGCATGAGAAGACAGACAGGTCTCTAGATGGAAAACTAGCTGATAGGCCTACTCCAGAAGGATTTGCAAATGCTTACAGGAAAGGAATTGAGCTAGGAGAACAATATGGAAGTAAAGGTTTTGAGATAAGAGGGGTTCATTCAGGGACGTGTAGGACCTTCCAATGCTGCACTGCATATCTGCTCGGCGCAGGCGTTGCTCTCCTTCCAAATATATCCTATTCTTCGCGGTTGAATATGATCAGCCTTTCTGAACAGGAATCTGATTACATGAGAAACATAAAAGACAAAGAAGAGCAATATCATACAATATTCACTAGATACCTAAAAGAATTGACTGCTGCAGGAAGCAATGTGGCTGACTTTGTGATATCTCAATGCGAAAATTACAAGATGAGAGGTATGAGATGCAAGGGGAATCTATCGCTTAGCCCTTTCCCTTCGCTTAATGTTGAATTAAGCCACGGCTCTGTGATGGATGCAGCATACCTTATTTTGTCAGGTAAAGAAGTGAATTTTGACAACGCAGCGAGAGAGACAGGATTCTTTCCAGAAGGAGAGGGATTTGATGTTGCATTCCCATTCCAGAAGTTCAATGGAATCTACAGAGCAGAAATAATGCTGAAAGGTAAACCAGAAATATATCCTTTGGAAGAATTGCGTGAAAGGGTAATCAAAAGATAAGGTGAACATATGGATTATACAAAAAAGAGGATAAATTGGGAGCTGTACATAGAAAGAAAGAACGCATTCTTCTATGTTACAATCTTCAACAGGGCATATGGGCAGCTGCTTCGCAAGACAACCGGCTTTGGATTTACCCATCAGTTGTATGTGTATAAGGATAGCCTGGTCTCGTTCTACAAATCAAAAGAAGAGCTTCAAAAGGCAAATGAATATTATCTTTATCTTGTCAGGAAAAATGATCCAAGGATTAAGCAGTGGCATGAATCTGGCCTTGAATCCCTAAGGGAAAAAAGGGAACTGATTGAGCTGTTCTCAAAGATTGACAGCGCCAATATAATAAAGAATTATGATGAACTGATTGACAGATTATATCATGTCTACATGTATCACACTACAATCCCATTTATGATACTTTCAGCAATAGAGTCTTCAGGAGAAAGCGAAAATCATGAGGCAATTAGGGATATGTTTGAACAATTCAGAAAAGAGAGCCTGAACCAGATGCATGCTTTAGTGCTTGATAAATTCTGGAGAGCAGCAGCTGAATTCACAAAATCAGAGGATTATATAAGCTTTTCATTCTTTACACCAGCAGAGCTTGGCAGCCTGTTCAAGGGAAATTCCTGCCCTTCTAAAGATAAGATTGAGAAGAGAAAGAAAGGATGCGTTTTTTATGAGGAAAATAATGAGATAGTATTCAATTACGATGATGGATTCGCTGAAAAAGCAGGAATCAAGACAGCAGATATACAAGATTTGAAGGAATTGAAAGGTAATGTTGCCTTTAAAGGCTATGCAAAAGGAAGAGTCTGCATAATAAACAAACCTTATGAGATGAAGAAATTTAAAGAAGGAGACATAATCATATCCATAAACACGACTCCTGCTCTGATGCCTGTGCTTGCAAAGTCAAACGCAATAGTGACTGATGAAGGCGGCATAACCTGCCATGCATCAATCATAAGCAGAGAACTCAGGAAGCCATGCATCATAGGCACTAGATTTACAACACGAATATTCAAGGACGGCGATTATGCTGAAGTTGATGCGGAAAAAGGAATTGTAAGAAAAATAGGGGGATTGGAATGAACGCAGACCAAATTAAGGAATATGGCAAATCAGAATGGCAAAAGGTCTTCTCTGGCTATTGGGGGCTGTTGACCTGCAATCATTTGGGTTATGAACATTCAAGATTGATCAGGGAAAGGTTTGGCCATGGCCCCCATAAGGCAATTATTGTCTCGCAGAAAGGAAGATGCGCATGCCATTATGAAAAAAAAGACCTTGAAGAATTTGGCAAGAATCTTGCAGACAGCGTGATCAAAGATTCAGGCCTTATGGAAAGATGGAGCAAGACAGTAAAGCAGAATACTGATATCCTGCTGGATTTCATCAAAAGGCAATCTGATGATCTGGAATCGATGAGAAAAAACTATTCAGAATTTTTAAGAACGTTCCATGAATACCCTTCTGCTTATGTTGCCTTAAAACAGGCATTAAATTTCCTGCCAAAAGAATTATACAACAAATACCTGTCTTTATGCGATGAAACAAGGTTATATTCAGAGAATCTGTACACTGAGACAGAGAAATTCATGAGAAGATTTGCAGAGGGAATCGGCAAAGAAACCGATTATGATGCTGACTTGATATTATCCTGCACTGGAGAAGAATTTGAGGTTTATCTTGAAAAAGGCTTCCTGCCTGACAGATCAGTCTTGAAAGAAAGGTTTGAATCAAATGCATTGATATTTGAGGACGGAGTTCTAACCCTAATCACAGGCAAAGATGTTAAAGAATTAGAAAATCAATTGATAGGTTCATTGGAAGTCAATGAGGTAAAAGGCGCTGTTGCTTTCAGGGGCATAGTAAGAGGCAAGGTCAGGATTGTTCTTGATCCATTCAAAGTTAAGCAGCAGTTTGACAAAGGAGATATCTTAGTGACAGGGATGACAAGGCCTGAATACCTGCATTTGATGGAAAAGTCAGGCGCAGTCGTCACAGACGCAGGAGGCATACTCTGCCATGCAGCTGTTGTCGCGAGAGAGCTGAAGAAGCCCACAGTGATAGGCACAGAGAAAGCCACTAAAGTGTTTAAGGATGGAGATTATGTCGAGGTTGATGCAAATACAGGCATCATAAGAAAGATTAATCAATAACAAATGTATGATACATCAGAATCATTTCTTGACAGTTTTCTTCTCAGAGAGCTTTGCCTTGTGCTCTTCCTTTTTCTCTGCGTGTTTATACTCTTCTTTCTTCGCTTCCTTATGTTCAGTCTTCTCTTCTGTTTCTGCCTCTTTCTTCTTGTCAGAGCCGAGCATGCTCTTGAGCTTTCCTGCCATGCCTGTCTCTTCGTCTTTCTTCTCAGGCGCCTTGTGCTCTATGTACTTCTTTCCGAAAAGCTCTGCTTTCACAGTGCCGTCATCTTCTTTTATAACAGAGACTTTTATCTTGTGAGGAGGATTCTTCATGCCGTGCTTCCACAGCTCCATGTTCAGGCCATTGCCTATCTTGACATTGTCTAATTTCATGTGCTTTGCAAGGAACTCCCTGACTGCAGTCGAGGCCTTCTTTGCCCTCTTGTACCTAGGCACTTTGAGCCATTCCCTTCTCAGCGGTATTATGTAAGTTCTTTCGAGTACCATTTGATCATCCTTCAATCATCATGCTTTTGTCTTAGTCCTTCTCCAGTGCCTCTTTATCTCAGTGTGCCTGCCTGGATGGACTCTTCTTCCTTTCCCGTATTTCTTCGGCACTGTCCAGAAAGGAGCCCACTTTGTCTGCTTCCCTTTCTTTGTAAGCCTTTTCTTCTTGCTTGGATGCTTGTATCTTGCCATCTTATCCTTTGATTGTTATCATTTCCTTACTATCTTTGTTTCCCGTTTTCTCGGCGTGATCATCATCAATAGTTTCTTCAATTCACTGTCGCCTATTCTGTCCATCCTTCCTGCCTGGATCAATTGGGCGAGCAATGCAATGACCTGCACTGATCTCTCAGGGTCAGCTGCCTTTATGTTGCTGTATCTCTGCAGCGCCTCTTTGGTCATCTTCTGCTTGATAATGAGCTCAATCTGCTGGATCTGTTGATGAAGATCCCCTTCATCCTGGGCCTGGTTCTCCATGCTCTGATGGTATCTTTGCCTTATCTCTTCCAGCTTTCTTCTCCTTATCTCTTCATCATCCATTTTACTCAGCAGCTTCCTGCTTTGCAGGAGCTTTATCGACAGGCTTCTGCTCTCTTGGCGCATTGTCTGTCTTCTGTGCTTCAGCATAGACTTCTTTCTTCTGCACTTGGACGATTACTTTTTCTTTTTTCACTATCTTCTTTGCTTCTTTCAAAGCATTGATTATGAGCTTCTTTCCTGCAGGCGTTATTATCCTTCCCTTATCTTTGCTCTTCTCCTGCTGCTTTACAAGGCCTGATTTCTCGAGCTGCTGCAGGACTTTTCTCAGGATGTTTCCAGATGCCCTGAAGAACTTTGATGGCTGATGGCCCCTATTCTTCTTTCCGCCGTATTTTGTCTTGAGCTTTGATACTCCGACTGGGCCTAATCTCTCCACTGCCTTGAGGACAGCTGCTGCTCTGAAATACCACCAGTCTGCTCTCACAGGAGGCCGTTCCTTGCTCACTCCTGTCTTGACAAACGCAGCCCACTCAGGAGGGCTGATGGTCTTTATCTTCTTGAGCTCTTCAGCCAGCTTTTCAATATGATCATTTACATTCACGTCTTGCAGTATAGTCACTTTATCACCTGAATATTGTTTATTTATTATATCTATTTATTGTATGTTTGCCCTTACGGGCTACATCGGACACACTGTGCCCAGATTATATATCATAATATATCCTGTATATTGGGATTTTGGGGTGGTTTAAAAAGCTTTTTGTTTTGAAAGTCCAGATTCCCTCGCAACCTTTATATATCTGCCATCCACCACTTATATAATGAGCGCAATGACAGGTCTTGGCTTCGGCCTTGTAATAGGCATATTCTTCATAATCCTAATGATGATAGCTCTTGCGATCGCAGCATTTGTATTTTGGATCATGATGCTTATTGACTGCATAAAGAGGGACTTCAAGGACAGCAATGAGAAAGTGATATGGATACTTCTCATGATATTCCTCCACATCTTCGCTTCAATATTATATTATTTCATAGTCAAGGCAAAAGATAAAAAGAGCAGATCAAAGAGATAATTCTATGGCGCCGGAAAAAGTAAAGATATTTTCAGCAGGCGGCCAGGCTGTCATCGAGGGAGTCATGATGAGATCCGAGTACAGGCTGGCAATCGCAGTCAGGAGGCCTAACAAGAAGATCTCTGTGAAGAAAGAGACCATAAAATCGATCTCAGACAAGATAACCTTCTTCAGGTGGCCATTTGTAAGGGGCATATTTAATCTTTTCCAGATGCTCTACATAGGGATGAAAGCATTGATCTATTCTGCAAATGAGTCAATGGACAAGGTAGAGGAAGAGCTCACGTTCCTTGAGATTGTCTTCAGCATAGTGTTTGCCATAGGCTTTGCGATAATCCTGTTCAAGTTCGTGCCTCTGCTCATTGCGCAGTATTTCTACAATACATTCGCATTTGTCCACAATAGCAGCATTGTGTTCAATCTCATAGACGGCTTCACAAAGATGTTTCTGTTTGTTGTCTATATACTTGTGATTTCATTGATGAGGGATGTCAGGACAATATTTGAGTACCACGGCGCAGAGCACAAGGCAGTCAACTGCTATGAGGCAGAGGATGAGCTCACTGTGAAGAATGTGAAGAAATACCCGAGGCTGCACCCAAGATGCGGGACAAATTTCATATTGCTGGTCTTCCTGCTCAGCATCATAGTGTACACATTAATACCAAAAGAATTCTCATTCTGGGCAAAGTTCGGCCTAAGGCTCCTTCTGCTTCCAGTCATCGCAGGCATTTCATATGAATTATTGAAGCTCTGCGGGAAATACAGGCATAATTTCTTCCTCAAGCTTGTTGCGCTGCCTGGGCTTGCAGCGCAGCTGATAACAACAAGAGAGCCTGACAACAGGCAGATTGAGGTAGGGATTGCTGCGCTGAAAGGTGTTATTAGCAAAGAAAGTGTAGTCGGCAAGGATAAATAATATCTCGTTTAACATCCTCCTATGTTCATACAGTAATATTTCTCTCCGCCATTTACCTCTTTCTGGCATTTGTCCTGCAATGTGCTGTCAGACATCTTTTTGCATTCATTCACGTCTGATTTCAGGATTGCGATCCTGTAATAGCACAGGTCTTTCTCCATATCCAGGCCAGCGCACACAGAGCTGTCTTTCTCTGCCACTGCGATATTCCTGACGCAGATTGAAGCGCTGTTGTATCTCGCATATACATAGCAAAGGCTTGCGTTCTTTGTAAGGGCCGCAATCTGGTTGTAGCAGTCCATCCTTGCGAGGATTATGAAGACTCCAGAAGCATCCTGCTGCTCTGGCTGTATCTTCTCGCAGCTGCTTAGGTCCTTGCCTGTTATTGCCTGCTGCTTGTAACAGTCATTTCTCTCTGTCAGGTTCTGCAATAACTGGCAGTCTGTCTGCCTGCTGCAGCTGCTTAAGATAAGAAATAAAGAAAACAGAAAAATAATGATAATAAGTATCTTCATATAGCCTCTTTTCTCACTTTTTAGTCACTTTCTCTTCCTTGAAGAAGTACTTTGCTATAATGAATACCACGAATGCAAGTATCACAAAATTAATCAAAGCAGCAAGGAATGCTCCCCATGCTATGTCAATGGGTCCGATCGAGAAAGTCGCTGTCTGCCATCCTCCTTTTGGTATGAATGGGGTGATGATAGGCATTATTACGTTGTTGACAAGGGACTGCACTAATGTGGTCGCTGCAGCACCCATCATGAAAGCGACAGCAAGGCCCACAACCTTGTACTCCTTGAGAAACTCCTTGAATTCCTGGAGAACTCCTATATGCGGCACTTTTCCCTTCAGATTATCCAGATCTCTGTTCATGCTCAATACTGTCTTGTTAAGGTCTTTGACCTTATTTTTTATGTCTGCCACTGCCATTCTATAATCCCCATTTTATTATCTTCGCATATAATCAGTATAACTGTTAATTTTATAAAAAATCAGTTCTTTACGCCCCATCTTACATTATCCCATACTCTCTCATGCGCATAATACAATATAAGTTTTGAAGCTATCTCAAAAGCGCCAATGCCCAAAGAAAGAGCAAGCCTTTGTGTAAACGCATAAACAATAAGCATTGTTATCAGTGAGGCAAACACTCTCCAGCTTATTGCCTTTATCATGCTTCTGGTATGCTTTTCTTTCATGGTTTGCAGTATTTTTTTCTTATTATTAAATGTTGCGGTTTGTTGGGCTCTGTCCTAAATCTCGCTTCGCTCGGGTTAGCATCGACTCAAGCCTGGATTCTATTCAACAAAAGGTCTGCGTCCCCGTAGGGGGCGTCCCCCCGCGACGACCCAAATCATTTAACAGAGAGGCCTTCGTATATTGATGCTAACCTACTTTTAGGACAGAGCCGGTTTGTTGCTATCAAGACAATCATCCAAAAGATTAATAAATTAAAGGCATCCCCCCTACTTATCCAAAGGAGGTTAATATGGTCAAACTAAAAGGAAGCAAGACAGAAGAGAATCTTCTGAAATCATTTGCAGGAGAAAGCCAGGCAAGGAACAGGTACACTTATTTTGCGTCAGCAGCAAAGAAGGAAGGATATGAGCAGATAAGCGCGATATTCCTCGAGACAGCGGAGAACGAGAAAGAGCATGCAAAAGTCTTCTTCAAATATCTTGAAGGCGGCATGTGCGAAATAACTGCAATGTATCCAGCAGGAAAGATTGGAAAGACTTCTGAGAATCTCTTTGCTGCAGCAGAAGGAGAGAAAGAGGAGTGGAGCAAGCTCTATCCAGACTTTGAGAAAACAGCAAGATCAGAAGGATTCAAGGAAGTCGCAGATTCTTTCAAGGAGATTGCAGAGGTTGAGGAGCAGCATGAGAAGAGATACAGGAAGCTGCTTGAGAACGTGAAAACAGGAACAGTGTTCAAGAAAGACAGGATTGTCAAGTGGAAATGCAGGAACTGCGGATATGTGCATGAAGGCAAGGAAGCTCCGAAATCATGCCCTGCTTGCAAGCATCCTCAGGCATATTACGAGATAAAAGAAGAGAACTATTGATTTTTACCCTTATTCTCATTTTTTACAGGCTATTTTGAGATTCATAAGAATTTCACAAATCTATTTCTTTTATCCACTAGGATACTTTCAGGTTTGATTGGTTTGTCAGTCAATTCAAACCCCATGATGATGACTTCATCGCCTTTCTTGATTAAATGCGCAGATGCGCCATTCACGCAGATTATGCCAGAACCTCTTTTTCCTTTTATGACATAAGTCTCTAAACGAGCACCGTTTGTGTTATCGACGACTAAGACCTTTTCTCCTGGCCATAAACCGACTTTTTCTATCAGCTCTTCATCTATAGTCATGCTGCCTATGTATTCTAAGTTGGCTTCTGTCACAGTCGCCTTGTGAATCTTGGATCTTAATACCCATCTCATATTATAATCTAATCTGGGGCGCTTATTAAATCTTTCGGAAAGCATTTTCTGCAGTGCTGTTGGGCATTGATTGAAACTAATGATGTCATATGCCCCTATCCCGTCAAAAAGAATCACTCAAAAAGATCCCATCTGGATCTCATTATCAAATATAAAATTATTGGACCCCCTAACCCAAACATTGCAGCAACAATCCCCAATCCAATCGCGAGGTTCATAATGAATGCAATAATCGCACATCCACATAACGCAAAGAATGCCCATCTTTTCCACATGAATAAGAAGATTACAAATGCTAAATTCGCTAATCCCAGTAAACCATAGACATAAAATATCCATGTTGGGACATTAGGATAAACCGAAGCGATTGTAGAGTTTAATATTAGATAATATAATGCTGTGAAAAGATTAGCAATCAACATTATCACTAACCAAACTGTTAGTA
>JAPLZS010000081.1 GCA_026394915.1 Candidatus Woesearchaeota archaeon
ATCCACTTCTTCTCGAGGCGTATCCTCTTGTTGACATCTTGCCTGAGAAAATGAGGCTTTCTCCTCTTCATATCCTTCCTGATCCTGAGCATCTTTTCCTTGTCCATTTTTAATCATGTCCTCTGGCAATCATAAACATTCATCACATCTCTTTTCCGTCTTTGTACACTATATATATCCCGTCCTGGAATATCCTCTTGTCCCTTCCCCTGACTTTTGCAAGGGTCTCTATGTCAGCAGACACCTGTCCTGCTGTCTCCTTGCTTGTGCTCTCGACAACGACCTCTGTTCCGTTAAGTTTCACAGTTGCGCCGTCTTTTATCCTGAGCTTTCTCGGAGTCTTCTCTCCAAGGAAGTTTGATATTATGAATTCATTTCCGCTCATTGACACATTCATCGGGAAATGGCCTGAGCATATCTTGAGCCTGTAGAGATGGCCTTCTGAAGCCCCCTTCATCATATTCTTGAGATGGGCCTCTGTCGTCCCTATCGCTGTCTTGTCGCTCTTCCTCGCATTGTCCACGTTCAATACTATAAAATTGTCCTGCAGTTCTATCTTCATACCAGGGCATATGAATGTCCTCTGATGCTCTGATCTCTTGCCTTTTACCTTGACTGTCTTCCCTTCTACCTCTACCTTGACTCCTTCCGGCACTTTTATCTTTGCAACAAGGTTTCTTTTCTTCATTTTTCTGTCAGGTTAATAGCAGTAGGCTAAAAGCTTTCCTCCAAGATTGTTCTTCTTTGCGTCATCATGCGTCATTATCCCCTTTGTAGTCGATATGATGAGCATGCCGAATCCCTTTGCAATGAGGTATCGTTTCTCGAATTTCTCAAAATCATCCACTTTAAGCGGGTATCTTGGCTTGACTCCGCCGCACTTGTTGACCTTCCCTATCAGGCTGACCAGAAGCAGCCCCCCTTTGCCGTCATCGATCTGCTTGAATCCTCCGATATATCCCTTCTCATTCATTATCTCAAGCACTTTCTTGATCATCTTTGATGATTTCACTTCGCATTCTCTCTTTGCGACTTTCTCTGCATTGTGGATCTTTGACAATGCGCTTGATAAAAGATCATTTTGTGACATTTTTCCACCTGTTCCTCATGTATATTTCTTGAATCCCAACGCAGGGGCTATCTCCCTGAAGCACTGCCTGCAGAGATTGAGGCCGTACTTGTCTATGTGCGCCCTTATCCTTCCGCATCTCCTGCATCTCTTCTTGCTTCTTCCGCAGCTTCTGTCCTTAGGAGCATTGTGCTTTATGTATTTCTTCAGCTTGTCAGGCTTTGCCCTCAGCTGCTTGAATTCCTTGTCATAATTGCTGTAGCTCATTCTTCCTCACCGATCTTAACGTTGAATTCTGATATCATGAAATCCACTGCCTCCTTCTTTATTATCCTATGGCTCTTTGATACTGCTGTCCTCATTATCCTTCTTCTCTTCACCCTGTATCCCGGCTTCTCAAGCGTTATGCACACCTGAAGGCCCATGATGCCTATCTCTGGGTCATACTTGACCCCCTTTATATCAATATATTCAAGTATTCCGAATGAGACGCTTCCGTTCTCGTCAAAGCATCTCTCGCTGAGTTCGTATGATTTTGCATCAATGAGCCTTTTTATCAGCTCAACTGCCTTCTGGCCCCGTATGGTTATCTTGCATCCTATCGGAAGGCCTGGCCTCAATCCCCAGCTTGGTATCCTCTTCTGGGTGACTGTCTTGACAGGATCAATGCCGGTTATGCTCTTTATCAGCTTTACGCCTTTATTAAGTACAACCTGGTCTTTTCCTGCGCCTATGTTCAGCGTGAGTTTCTCTACCCTGATCTTTGTCATCGGGTTCTCTTTCTTTTCCCTTTGCCTGTCTTTATTGTGTTCCATTTTGATTATACTCTTTTATCGTCATTCATTTTTTATTATGCGTCATCATCTTCATCGATCATTCTGCTTTTTCAGCTTTCTCAAGCGTTATTGAAGGTTTGCTTGATCCTATCACGAATGCATATCTTTTTGCCGTCTCAACAATCTCTCCGCCGTGTAATCTAAATTTCAGCACATCGCCCTTTATGTCCTCAATCTTCCCTGTCTTTCCGATCTGCTTTCCGCCGATAAGGTAGACTATTGACCCTTTCTCAAGGCTGAAGTGCTCCTTTATCTTCTGGTCAGGCAATGATATCAACAAGGTGTCTCCGACCCTGTATGATGCTTTGTCGCCTTTCTTGAGCATTATGTTCCTCGAATCGAATAGGCTTATCTGGACAATGCCCTTCTTTGCCATGACCTTATTGACAATCTTGCACGGCTTTATTGATGATTCATCCTTGCTTATCTTTATTGTATTCAGCTTTCCCTTTGAGTTCATAATCATCCTATAATGTTCGTCTATCTCAGGCAGGGACAC
>JAPLZS010000048.1 GCA_026394915.1 Candidatus Woesearchaeota archaeon
GTGAACCCTCCCTGACAAGCAAGAAGCTCAGGCTCTCCTTGCTGTTCGCAGTCAACAGGGGTTGTCACAGAGAATCTTTCAGGCCTCTTGTACTGCTCGTGATGAGTCTGGCTGAAATTCCAGCCTGCAAAATATCTCATGATATCGACTGATTTCATCATATCAGGATCAACAATGATATAAACATCTGGCATTGTATAGTTATGTTCTAGGGGGATATTCCCATTTAATGGTGAGTATAATTGTGTGTAGTTGAACAATATCTGGACAGCCTCATCTTCATCAGTGCTCATGAATTCCCTAGCCATCCAGTATAACCTTGGATCAGAAGAACCTCCATAACCATTGTGAATGAAGACTTTGTGCTCTGAGTAATAAGAATAGAAATATCCATTCGTCCACCAGTCATATATTGATGAATTCTTGTTTGTTTGTATGAGCGAATTGCCTGCCTGTTCCATTATCGATGTCATGTACGGAGTCTGGTTTGAGTTAGATATAATATCTTTCGAGAACAATATCCAAAAA
The DNA here is from genome assembly GCA_026394915.1 of Candidatus Woesearchaeota archaeon. Classification (GTDB taxonomy): domain Archaea; phylum Nanobdellota; class Nanobdellia; order Woesearchaeales; family UBA12501; genus WJJV01. The sequence goes on from JAPLZS010000048.1 coordinate 529, forward strand.
AACATGATTGCAAGAACAAGGGCGATAAATGGCAGCAATTTCAAATATCTTTTATTCAATCTTGATCTTTTCAATCTTAATCTCAGCTGCTCATATGATCTTGCCAAGCCATAAGATGCTGCAAGACACATAGGCAGTATGAAGAATAAGAGGAATTTATTTGATACATAAGCGACAATGAACATTGCTGCAAACCAAAGTAGCACAAACATGGACTGCTTTGTCTTTTTATCCTTGAGCATGAAAAATAGCGAAATGAGCAGCAGAACTGCCATCACCCAGCTGCCAAGCATGAATATCACAGGGTTCTGGCTGCTGCCTTTTAGCTTCTGTGCTTCTGGAACAGATAGCAGCTCTGAAGTGGATGATGCAGAGCTTGGGAATATGGTTTCTGAACGCATTCCTAACTGTGTCTTTAATATGTTTAATGGTACAGGATTCAATTTAGAGACGACAAAATCTGCCAGTAAGAAGCCTGACACAGCAATCAGTATAACTGATACTAATGCAATAATGATGCATACTTTTCTCTTTGAATCTTTTAGCTTGAACAAAAAATAAAGGATGTAAAGGGTGCAATAAAGCATGATCAGGAAAAAAAGGTAATACCAGCCGTTCCATGTGAACTTAAAAACAGCAAAACAAAGTATGAGCATTGTTAAGCTGATGATCTGCGTTTTGTTCTTCCACACCCTCTTTTTTATTGGGCATTTTGCATCTTTTATGTCAATAACCTCAAAGAAAAACAGGACTATGAGCAGCGTGAAGAAAGTGTTGATGAAATAATTGTCTGCAAAGCCAGGCAGCGTATAGCTGAAAAAATGAGGGTTAAGGGCAAGAAGCAGTCCAGCTACAAAACCTCCTGGAACGCCCGCAAGCTTTTTTCCTATAAAGAATATTAGGGCAACTGACAGCAATGAAAAGATAAAAGGAAGCCAGAAAACAGCTTTGATCAGCGAAATATCTTTGTTAAATAGCTTTAAACTCTTGAAGAAATATGCCTCTAAATAAGGGATAAACTTTTCAGAGCTGCCATCATAACCATTTCCGTCTACAATATCTCTTGCCTTGATCAAATAAAGATATGAATCATAGCCATAAAGGTAATTGCTGTCTTTATCCCTGAACATATCCTTGTAAAGGCCAGAGAGCTGTTTTAACTCATTGTTGTACGTTGGAGTCCCAACAAGGCTGGATCTGTTGGTCCTTGAATAATAAGCACCCAGATTGGTCTTGGCCCAGCCATCAGTGACAGGAAGTGTCGAGGCATAGAGCCGGGGGACGGCTGCCAGTACTAATAAAACAAGAATAAGGATTATCTCGTACTGGAATTTCCTTTTCATATATAATCAGTAGAAGTTATGATTTAAAAGGTTTATTGATTATTTTCAGATTTTTGCTGTCTTATTTCCTATTCAGGCACGCCTTTATCAGGCCGTCAAACAACGGGGCAGGCTTTCCAGGCCTTGATTTGAATTCCGGATGGGCCTGTGTTGCGACAAAATAAGGGTGCTCAGGAAGCTCTATGAACTCCATCAGCACCCCGTTCGGGCTCCTGCCCGGGAAGACAAGGCCTTTTTTCTCGAGCTTCTCGATGTAATCAGGATTCACTTCATACCTATGCCTGTGCCTTTCTGAAATCTCATCTTTCCCATAAAGGCTATGAACCTTTGTGCCTTTCCTGAGCTTTGCCTTGTATGCTCCGAGCCTCATTGTCGCGCCGTATCGGCATTCCTCAACTATCTTCTTCTGCTCAGGAAGGATGTCAATCACAGGATGCTTTGTGTTCTTGTTTATCTCTGTTGAGTTTGCATCTTCTAATCCACATACATTCCTTGCGAATTCAATCACTGCAAGCTGCATTCCATAGCACAGGCCCAGGAAAGGGATATTGTTCTTTCTTGCGTATCCTATTGCATCTATCTTGCCTTCAACTCCGCTTGAGCCGAATCCTCCTGGTATTATTATCCCATCAAACTCTTTCAGCTTTGACAATGTCTTCGGGTCCTTCTCAAACTGCTTTGAGTCAACCCACGCTATCTTTGGCTTGGCATTGTTGCTCCAGCATGCATGCTTTATCGCCTCAATGACCGAGATGTAGGAATCCTCAAGAGTGAAATTTCCGATGTCAAAATATTTCCCGATTATGCCTATCCTGACCTCTTTTGTCAGGTCTTTTATCTTGTTTATCATGCTGTCCCATTCTTTCATCGTTCCCTGCTTGTACTTCATCCCGAACTTCGCAAGTATCTTGCTGCAGAATGTCTGCCTGTCAAACAGAGGAGGGACTTCATAGATATACCCTACATCCGGGCATGATATGACATCATCTGGCTTCACATTGCAGAACAATGACAGCTTCTCTTTCCTGACATCGTCAAGAGGCTTGCTTGATCTTGTGACAAGGAAATCAGGCTGTATTCCTATTGAGTTAAGGTCTCTTACAGACCTCTGCATGGGCTTTGTCTTCATCTCTCCGAGATTATTTGGTATTGGAAGATACCCCACATGCACGAAAATTACTCCTTCCCCCTCAAGCCTCATCTCTCTCAATGCCTCAAGGAAAAGTACATTCTGGTAATCGCCTATTGTCCCGCCGACTTCAACAAGGCAGAACTCTGCTTTCTGCTTCTCGCACACTGTCTTTATCCTTCTCTTGACTTCCATCGGTATGTGAGGGATAACTTCAACGCACTTTCCATTGTACTCAAGATTTCTTTCTTTGTGTATGACTGTCTCATACACCTGTCCTGTTGTTATGTTCTGTTCTTTTAGGAGGTCAACATCAAGGAATCTCTCATATGTGCCTAAATCCTGATCTGTCTCTCCGCCGTCTTCTGTGACAAAGACCTCTCCATGCTCAGTAGGCCTCATTGTGCCTGCATCGATGTTGATATAAGGGTCTATCTTGACAGCTGTAACACTATAACCCTGGTTCTTGATCAGTCTTCCTACAGAAGCAGTCACTGTGCCTTTTCCGACTCCAGAAAGAACGCCGCCTGTTACAACAATGAATTTTGTGTGCATTATGGGCGTAGGATAGCAGTCTTATTTAAAGTTTTTTGTTTTATCTTTTCTTGCCTCGCAAAGAAGACAGAGGCCGATAGAATTCTAGAGTAAACAGGAGTGAAATCGATTGATAGTTGTTAAGTGCATTATTGGGCCCATTTTCCTGCTTGTCTTTGCATCCTTGATGAGATTCATCTTCATTATTAGCATGGGAACAATCCATAATAGCTGGTTCACAGCAGGGCCTGCAAATGCTATGAGGATATCCCCCATGTTTGACACAGGAGTGTGGCTCACAAAAGCAGGAATAAAAAAGATGAAGCCGGTGTTCATCAGCTTGAGCACAACTCCAAGCAGGACTCCGCCGTAAGGTATTCCGAAAAGGTCTGCTGCATGGAAAGTGGCTGTTGCGCCGAAGGCCATTGCAACGAATTTGTGGCCGAACTCATGCAGTATGACTGCAGGCGCAGTGATTATCATCGCAAACTTCAGGCTTTCCCAGTCAAACATCCCCATCCCGAATGATCTTTTCTTCTGGATGTGGGCAATAGGATCATATTCCTCGTTTTCACCCTCAGGAACAGAGATCTTCCTGTACCTGTCGAACATTCCGCTGAATATGTAGCCCAATGCGAGGGTGATTATCACGATGTCGATTATTTCCTGCAGTGAGAGTATCATAATAATAGGGGTCTATAATTGGCCATTTATAATTCTTTTGCCAGGAACGGCTCGTTCCGTTCACTTTAAATGCAGGTAAGCAATTTTAAGGTCTGCAAATGCAAGCATTTGCAGCACATGCGAACCCAGTGGGGACTAAACTCACTTCGTTCGTTTATCCCCACGAAAAACTGTTATAATCAATAATCTGAGCAAGAAATCTTAAAATTTCATTTATCCAGGGAATCCCTGAGCTTGTTTATCTCTTTCTCAATCTCTCTTATCCTGAGATTGCTCAATGCATGCTCTATGTGCTCTTCAAGCCAGCCATACTTCTTCAGGTGGTCTTTTATCTGGTCTTTTCCGAATCCCTTGTCCAGCAGTTTATGGATATAATCCTCAAGCTCCTTCATCTTGCCTCTTTCTGCGCTCTCTATCAGGCCGTGCATCTTCATGTATTCTGCTTCATAGGCATTCTCAAGCATCTCTATCTTCTTCTTGAGATCATCCTTTTGCTCTTGTTCAAATCTGCTTATCTTTGACTTTGCGTACCCTATTATCAGCGAAGCAGAGAAAACAACAATAACTATTGAGATCAATATTGCATAGACATAAATATTCCTTGCCTGCTGCGAGAGCTGCTTTGCCTCTTCTATCCTCTTCTCCTCGCTCTTCACAACCCTGAAGAGCTGGCTTGATGTGGACAATGTATCCTTGTATTTTGCCTGCACAATGAACGCATAATCTCCGTCCGCAGCATAATCAGGCACCTGCATTGTCTTTGTGACTGTCTTCTGGTTTGCAAGAGACATTTCTTCGCTCTCCATAGACACAATCTGGTCATCCATGTCCTTTATGATGTAATCCACTGTTATGTTTGATATTTCTATCTTCTTCAGGTTGAAAAATGTGACCTGCACAGTCATGTTCTGTCCTGCAAGCATCTCCCTATACTCAGGTGCAATGTATATGCTCGAGTCAAAAAGAATTTCAGGAGACTCTATCTCTATTACAACAGGGAAATACTTGGTTATGCTCTCTCCTATCTTGTTCAGGCCCTCTACTATTAACCTTCCTGTGTACACTCCTGGCCTTTGCGAAGCGGATATATTCATCAGAAGCCCTATTGTCCTGTTCTGCTTAGCAGGCATCATCATCTCATATTCAGATATTCTGGCAAGATTTGATATGTCAGATGACAGATTTAATATCACTTTGAAATCATATTCCCCCACATTCTTCAGGATCAATCTGTATGTGCTGCTCTCTCCTGCTCTTATCAGTATCTTGATGTTCTCTGGGTTAATCTCTATAGGGAGAGTGTCTTCTTTTGCAATCATGTCTGCCCCTGCAAGCTTTTTCACATTTATCTTTGCCTTGCCCTGTGTTATGTTAAGCAGAGTGATGCTCAGGTCATCTGTTCCATCCTTGTTTATATCAAAAGATCCTGTCGCTTTCATCTCAATAGATCCGGCTGATTTTGATGGTATGCTCACATCTATTGAATCCTGCTTTACATCTGTAATGATGATCCAGTGGGCAGTCACTCCATTGAAAGTGAATGATATCCTGTCTCCCTCGTATCCTGTCACTATCTTGCTTTCGACCTGCGTGAAATCAATGTCAAACAATGCTGATCCTGCTCCTCCGCCTCCTCCTCCGCCTCCAGCGCCTCTGCCTTTCTTCTTTTCTTCACCAGGAGGGCATATTCCGCAGTCTTGGGCGCAGGCTGAGCATGTCTCTCCTGCATTGCAGGATCCGTCTCCGCAATAGGCAGGCGTTGTAGAAGTTATATTCAGCACAAATGTCGTGCTGTTCCTGTTATTTGAGCATGTGCTGTTGTCTGTCGCTGTTATGTTTATGTAATGAACGCCTATATCCGCTGCTGTCGGAGTAAAATTGATTATCACGTTTGTGTGGTTTATCTCAAATAATGAGGTATTATCATAGAAAGTCAGGTTCTGGTCAATGTCCCCTCCTGCATCAACATCACAGGAGTATCTGGTCCCGACATAAGCATAGCTGCTGCAGGAATAGTTGACAATTGGCTCTCGGTTGATGCAAATCTGTATGCTGGCTTGTGTTGCAGCGCCTGTCATTGGCATATTCTCAAGATCCTTGCTTTTTTTTAGAACCTCATAATTTATCACTAATGAGAACAGGAGGACAATCGCCATGAATACTGCAATTGACTGGTTTGAGATCTCTTTCATTCTGGCCTCTATTTTTAGGATAAATAAAAATAAATCATGCATAACCGGACATATTCTGCCTTAAATCACTCTCTTGAATACTGCCCTTATCTTGCCTGTATGATTCCCAAGCTGCGCATTCGGAGGCGCTGCTGCTGATGTGGAGAGCGTAATGTTGCTGTGCGGATCCATTATGAAATTCTCCTTGCTCAATGTCACCCAGCCAGCAATCTCTCCTGTCTTCTTCATCTCAACCATCAGGGGGTAATCATTGTAATTATCCAGATTTATGAATCGTGTGCTGCTTGAAGATCCCGGCATGATCATGCCAAATGCCAGCAGATCAGTGTCTGTGTCAAACCCTATATGATTCCCGACTACAACACTCATATCATATGTGACAATGCTGTTTATATAATAAAAAGAATAAAACATCATGGATACAGTTGAGCCTATTATGATAGCTATTGCCAACAAAATAAGGGCCTTATTGAGTTTCATTCTTATATATGACCTATCTTTTCTTTATATATTTTTCTTTTAGAAATACTAGAAATGCCTATGCTATCTTTTATTTCATTCATTGTATGCGCTTATCAGATTTTTGGGGGCTCCTGCGCCTTGTCATTCTTACCTCTTTTCAATAAAAGCACAACATTGATGAATGTCAATATTATGAGTATTATCCCTATTGCAAGGCCTGCAATGAACCACAGATTGCCTGGCAGGAACATCTCGCTTGGCTTCACTATGCTCACAGTACCTCTCTCAACTGACTTGTCCTCTTCATAAAAAAGATCGATCTTCACAGGATAATCTCCAGGCACTGTGCCGTTTGCATCAATATATCCTGTGAATTGTGCTTCTCCAAGAGGATTTATGTTCTCTGTCGCTGTCCTTGATGTAAGATTCTTCTGGGGCGTGTAGATGTTCACTTCTGCATATGCACTGCTTATTATCCCGTTCCATTCATTTGCTGCCTTTATATCAAACTTGTTTATCATGCCTGAATACAATCTCTTTGTGTAATCAATCACCTTAACTCTCATCTGGCCTATTATAAATTTCCTGCTCAGGTCTTTCAAAGACTCATCATAGTCAATCGTTGCAGTTGCAGTATAGTCTCCTGCAAGCATTCCAGTCGTATTGAGCTCAAAGTCAAAGTCCTTTTCCTTGCCTGACTCAAGGCCAAGCTCGCTTTCCTGCAGTTCCTTTATCTTCACACTGCTTGCATTGTATATATCAACCTTGACCTTCAGCATGTTTATGAACTGCTTTCCAAGGTTCACCACTGTGACTTTTATATCATCTATCTCATTGACATTCACATTCTGGGTTGTGAGCGTTGCATCAATATATTTACCTTCATAAAGCACAAATACGTTCAGAGGAGACTGCACTCTTGTCATGACGCTTATTCCTCCTGCAGACGGAGGCACTATCTCTCTTGCGCCGATCATTATATGGTGCATTCCAGCAGATTCATTGAAATCCCCAGGAAGGCTCAGTGTTGCAGTGAATTTCTTCTGGTAAGGGCCCATTATTTCAGGTTTGCTTAAAGCCATATACTTGCTCAGATCCCCATCCACATAAGGTTCAGTGTCACTGCCATACCCATTTGCAGTGAAATCATATGATGCAGTAAGATAAGGTGTTGCAATCAAATACGCCGGCAACACGCTTAATGATGATATTCCGATTGACATTGCAGGCTCTGCAGAAATCAACCCGATCAATGCGCTGAACAATACCAAAAAGCTTAGAAACAGCTGTCTTTTTCCTTTTTTTCTCTCCATGATCTCCTTTATATCATCTGGTTTTTATATTTTTCCTGTTTTTGACGCGAAGAAGTAAGGCGATGCCAATCAGATCAGTCTGTCCTAGATGTCGCAGTGGCGCTTAGTGTATCTGTCCTCAGTCCAGTCATCGAATTATCAGGTATTGTCATATTTATATCTATCCTGAGCTCATCCATTGACGCATCTGGCCTGAGTCTTGCGCAGATCTCTGTCTCTGTTGTGGGAACATCTCCGAATGTGTTGTTCCATGTCGCATTCAATCCTGATGCAGGCCCATATGTGACATTAGCGCAGCTGTATGTCTCATTCTCTGTCACTTTCATCCTGAACTGCGGACCCGGAGATGTTGTGCCTCCTATGAAAGTCACGGCATTATTTGTGGAGTTCATGCCTATGGATACATTCATATTTCCGATATTCTCAAGAATGAATCCAGACGATGCAGAGGCGGTATTTGCGAATCCATTGCAGCATGAGCTAAAATTGGCAACGCTATGATTATTTGTGTACATGTTGCAGTAGCCGCATGTTCCGTTCACAGTGCCTGTTCCAAAGTTGACATAATTTGTAGTGAAATTGATTGCTGTTGTCGAAGTGATGGTTATGTTTACGCCTGCTGTCGCAGTGTAAAGCGCCATTCCTGTCACAGGAGATGCAGCTTCCAAGCCCTTCAGCCTGTTAAGGCTCACCAATGTTCCGCCTAATGAGATGGCAACAACCAATAAAAGCAGAATCGCCAATGTATTGTTTGATGATAATCTGAATTCCATTTTCTTTATGATGATAAACCCATTTAAGTTACCGTTGTCGCAGTGGCGCTTAGTGTATCTGTCCTCAGTCCAGTCATCGAATTATCAGGTATTGTCATATTTATATCTATCCTGAGCTCATCCATTGACGCATCAACCCTCCGCCATCATTAGCGCCGCCAGCAGTGCCATTCCAGCATGCTCTTGCTTCTTTCTCTGTGACCTTCATCCTGAACTGCGGACCCGGAGATGTTGTGCCCCCTATGAAAGTCACGGCATTATTTGTGGAGTTCATGCCTATGGATACATTCGTATTTCCGATATTCTCAATAACCAATCCAGTTGTAGCGCCAGAGAATCCCTGGCAGCAGGAGGAGATAGAACCTGTTGAGTCTAATGTATAATTTGAGTACATATTGCAGTAGCCGCATGTGCCGTTCACATTGCCTGTTCCGAAGTTGATATAATTTGTAGTGAAGTTGATGGCTGTTGTCGAAGTGATCGTAACATTCACCCCTGCTGTTGCACTATAAAGTGTAACCATTCCAGTTGCAGGAGATGCAGCTTCCAAGCTTTTCAGCCTGTTAAGGCTCACCAATGTTCCGCCTAATGAGACAACCAAAGCTGCTATAAGCAGAAGAGCCAATGATTTGTTTGATAATTCAAATGCCATCAAATATCACCTATCCATTCTTATTCTTTTGTATATCCATCTGTATTGTGCCTGCTCCGATAGGCCTCTCTATGTTCATTGAAACTCCAGCTCCGCCGTTTACTTTGCCATAGGCTGCATTATTATCCTTCTCAAGCTTTGCTTCATTGATGCTCTTCACGACCAGGAATGTGCCTATTGAGGACACAAGCAGGGTTATTATAAAAAGAACTATGATAGTCTTGTCAGAAATATCACCGCTTATTTTTTCACTGCTCATTTTTTGATCCCTATTCAATCGGGTATATATATATATATATATATCATGAGATACCAATATATAAATATTACTCTATTTTAACATATTTACTACTTTATTCTCATAAACTTAACCTTTGCAATCAGAGAGTGTCAAGCGAGCCATCCTTTGGCTTGTTTGATGTGTTCATATCCTGGCTTGTATTGATCGTATTCGCATTGTTCATATCATTGCTTGCATCACTCCCGCCTTTGCCTTTGCCCTTCTTTGCCCTGTAAAATAGGATGAGTATCACTATGTTTATTATTATAAGAGCAACAACTGCAATGACAAGCAATGGGCTTTTTGCAGTGTCTATGTTGTCTCCTCCTGCAATCACTGCGCCTGTTGCGCTCTCCCTTATCTTTATGCTGTTGAAACCGACATCAAGCGTGAAAAGCTTGTCTGTCGCAATCCTTGTATAATACAATATCACATGCATTGTATATGTTCCTGGGTTCACATTTGCAGTGTCCCAGTATGCATTGAGCATTCCGACTGAGTTGGGATCCATGTCAATGGATGCTGTCTTGAATTTTGTGAGCTGCTTGTTCTTGCTGTCCTTTATCTCAACCTCTGCATAGATATCTTTTATGAGCTGGTTCCATTTGCTGTTAAGGAATATGTTGAACTTAGCTATGCCTCCAAGAGTGAACTTGTCAACTGAGGCTCCCTGCACTTCTATCATCTCAGTGCCTATGAAGAAGTCCTTCTCAATCTTTATCTCCTTTCCGGCATACATCACATTTATCTTTGCATGATATCTTCCTCTCCTGTCCTGCGTCAGGAACTGCGCTGTTATCTTCCCTTCTGCATTTGACTCAAGGCTCAGGCTGTTTGTCTCAACAGAGCCTACTAATTTCCCTTCAAGATCATAAATCTCTATTATTCCTTTTATGCTGTCAAGCTTTGCGCTTCCTTTGTTGAAGACAGGCATTGTGAACTGGACATACTTGTTGTCAGGTGATGTCATGACATACACATCAGTAACCTCTGCATAAACTCCTGGATAAGGCACATTTATCATCACCTGGTGCACAACTTCGACAGTTGAGCCGACTTTTGCGGCATCTTCCTCTGATCCTGACCCTTCTGGAAGCTCAAGTATCCTGATAGGTATCTCATTGACTCCTGCTTTCTCGAACTTATGCGGATTCTTGAGCTTGAATGTGAATGCCTTTGTGTACTCATTCTTGCTCACTGTTATCATCTTCTTGTCAATCTTCACAAGGCCTGAAAGATCGCCGTCCACAAAGACCATGAGCTTCATGTCCTTCCTTTCATTGTTGATTATGTTTATTGTGTAATCCTTTGTCTGGTCTGGCTTGAAGTCAACATCTGTCCTTGCAGGAGACACTCCAAGAGCATGCACTTCTGCAGATGATAACAAGAAGAGCAGAGGCAGGATTATCATGACTGTCAGCAGGATCGGAATCAGTTTATTCCTGCTCATCCTGACATCGCCCCCGTTATTATCAATGTTGAATGCCTTGCTCCAGCAGGCTCATCAGCAGGGACTTTTATCCTTATGTCAATCTCTGCATTGTCTTTATCATCAGTGTAATTCAGGCCCCTGATTGCAGTTGCATTCAGTACGCTTGCATCGGGTATATTTGTCCATGTTGTTGCTGAAGTCAGCCAGCTGAACGCATTGTATTCTGTTGTCCTGTTGTTTGCCTTGAACTGGAAATAATCTGTGTTCAGGCCTACGCTCTGCCACAGGCTCTCATTTGCAGAGACATTCACATCAGCAAGGACAATTTGCAGGAGCTCCTGCATAGCTTGTGTTGTACTCCTGGTTTATCTGGACATCCCCGAATGCAGAGGCATTTGTCGTCATGGTCAGTATGAGGGTTGATGCTATTGTGAAATTCCACTTGTCTGATACAGGGCCATAATTGGTCCCGTCATAGGATGTCACAGTCCAGTTGTATAGGCTGTCCACGCACAGATCCTGGGTCGGAGTGTAATTTGTCCCGGTTATTGAGCCGACAAGGATGTCAGGGCATGTCTGTTGGGTTATGTTTATGATATAGGTTATAGGCCCTGATCCTCCTGTTGCTGCTGTCCAGTTGAAGAACGGAGTCCTGTTGAACACAGTCGAATTGCTGTTCGATGGGCTTACGAGCGAGACATTGGTCGGAGGAGTGTTGTTGAAGAAGAAGTACAGGAACCTGTTTGTGCTCATGTTTTGTGTCTGGCTGAGGGTTGTGTAAAGATTGACAGATGCATTGAATGTGTAATTTGAATAATAAGTTATATTTGTCGCTGCAGTTGATCCGTTCTGGCTGTATCCCATCAGCACCTGTTGGGGTATCACTCCGCTTCCATCTGTTACAGCATCAAATATCGAGGTTGTCGGAGTCAAGTTATCCCATGCAACTATATGTGCACCCACTGCTGGAGAGCTGTTTGAATAGTTTGCATAAGCGTCAAGTAGCCATTTGACATTCAGTGTTCCGGTTGCTCCTGCTGGCCATGTGCTCCTGTTGAATGTCACATTTGTGAAATTCCATATTCCCCATCCTGTTCCTCCAGTGAGATAAAAGTCAGCTCCTGTAGTTGCATTCAATATGCTGTTGTTCAATGTGAAATTAGTCAAGCTGTCAAACAGATATAATGCGTTGCCTGATGTTGTTTTTATCCTCAGGCTGTCTATCGTGATGTTGCTCATAGCACTACTTAACATAAATCCTGCGCCGCTCGTCGTTGTGATGTCATTATCTACAAACGCATTATGTGATGAGAAATACAAGGTGATTCCAGAACCTGATGTACCTGTTATTGAATTGTTTGTTATCAGGTTTCTGGCTGACATTAAACCTATATACATTCCATAACCGCCGTTTGTTGCTATCAGTTGGTTTTTTTCTATAATGTTATCTGTTGCATTTGAATATAAATAAAAACAATGGGCGGCACTGCCAATTGTCTTAATCTTATTATTGTCTATTATACTCCCTTTTGGATTTGTTAACA
>JAPLZS010000222.1:0-717 GCA_026394915.1 Candidatus Woesearchaeota archaeon
AAAATCATAATCTTTCGGGTCTTCTTTTATGTCCAGAGAAGGATCAAGAAAAAGTTCTATCCTGCTTATTATCTCTCCCACGCCTGACTTTTTCAGTTTTTCCATGATGGCGTCGTCTGTATCAAAGAAATCATTTTCTTTGATTATGTTCCTGTCCATAGCAATCTTCATTGCCTGGCCTGCAAGGCTGTAAATTGCATTCTGCTTCTGTCCGCTCCAGAACTTGTCATTCATATCCATAAATCTCAAGGTAAGCTCTACTGCGATTGATTTATCATTGATGAACATCGTGCTGCAATAAATATTAAGGGAGTTTATGAATCCTGGAATCTCCTGTTTTTTTGTGGTTCCATAATATAGGGTGTCTCTTAAAAGATAATCAAAACGGTCTGCGCACAAATCTGGAAGCTCTTTCTCAAGCAATGGGAACTTCTTGTGGTCTATGACTGACTTTACGCTCATGCCCTCTTTCTCAAGCAGCTTCTTTATCCCTGATCCATTCAATATCTTTTCCTGGATTTCGTCGTTATAGTCCTGTTTTTCGGCTCTTCCAATCGCATAATCATACACATGAGACAAGGCTGTGTGGCCTATATCATGTATAAGGCCGGCTATCTGCTCCTCTCTGCCTGCACCCAGTCTTTTCAGCAGGAAATAAACACCAAGACTATGATCAAATCTTGTCGCTGACATGCGCGGCATGAGATATTTCCATAC
>JAPLZS010000222.1:754-12749 GCA_026394915.1 Candidatus Woesearchaeota archaeon
ACCATACTGGTTTATGCCTTTAAGCCTCTGCATCTCTTTTGTCTTTATTATGCTGAGAGCTAAAGGATCTGTTATCTCCTGTTTTCCATGCACTTCATCATTCACTATCATTTTTATCGCTCGCCTTGTCAAACCTCAGTATCTTTACCTGCCTTGTATTCAGGTCAACTATAGGCACTCTTGCAGGTTCTGGGTTGTGGCCCACTTTTTCCTGGAAAGATGTCTTTGACTGCCAGCAGCTTCCGCAGATCATGGTTATGTTCTTGTAGTTCGCTGCATGAGACTTGTGGATATGGCCTGTAACAAAAAAATCAGGGACTTTTTCTATGACTAATGGGTCTTTCTCTGGATCTGTGACATACAATGTAGATGAGTAAGCAGGCGCAAGGTGCCTTCTCTTCAGTAGGAATTTCATTATTAGGTCTGCCCTGTCATATCCTCCTTTTTCCCTTATTGCATCCACATTAGCCACATAATAATCAAAGCTGTATCCATGATACATCAGCACATCAAACCCAGAAAAATCTTTTGATGCGTGTATGTTCACAAATGCAGGATTGCTCACCATTGTGACATTTTTCATCTCCCACAATGATTTCGCGAAATCAGCATTAAGGCATGGCTGGGGCTCTGATATCCTGAGGGCATCGTGATTTCCAGGGCAGATTATTATCTTTATATGCTCTGGTATCTGCTTGAGGAACCTCGCGCATTCATCATACTGCTGGTAGATATCTTTTATCACAAGCTCAGAATCCTGCTCAGGATATATCCCTATCCCATCAACAAGATCCCCTATTATGAAGATATACCCTACTTTTGATGCAATCTCCTTCTGTTTCTCATTGCCTGACTCCATCCTTATCCACTGGAGGAATTTCATAAATTCATCCTCAAGGAACGTGTCGCTTCCGACATGCATGTCAGAAAGAAAGACTGCGTAGCATTTGTCTTCTGATTTTTTTATCTCCTTGTGCGCAGGAAGGTCAGGATAGGTTATTATGTTCGCAAATATTATGCCATCACCATTTGTGCCTGTCACGCCTATCACATCATCGATGACAAGCTCTTTGTTGGCTTCAACAAGCTCCTGCTTGTTCTTTCCAAGAAAAACCTTTATTGTTCCTGTCTGATCTTCGAGAGTCAACATGATGTTATGATTGGCGGTGGTTGTCTTTTCAAGGACAGATCCTATTACAGTGCATATGCTCTTGTCTTTTTTTCCGATAAGCCTTGAGATTGAGGTTGCTGACTGCATATCCTGCCTGTTCATGAGTATCCTTCTTATGGCTTCATACCTTTTGTTGAAAAGGCAGACAAAATCCATTATCTCTTTTTTCTTTGGCTCCTTGTTATATGAAAAAAGCACATTGATCGAAGTTGGAATATCAAAATTTGTGTTTTGCGATTGGCCCTTTTTCTCTTGATTTTTTTCATTGTTGATAGAGGGGTTAGGCTGTGTTGGTTTTAAACTTTCAAATTCAGAGAATACAAGACCAGAACCCATATTAAGCTTCTCAACCATAGAATAATCCAGTATGGTGAAATCGTCTGCTTTGATTCTTGGGCACATCCAGTCATAAAACTTCTCCTTGTCAAAGCTGTCGCCTATCTTTTCAAGAAAATCATCACTAACGAGAATGTTCTTGGAGAGGAAATAATTGACTATTTCCTTTCTATTGTCAGCGCAATTAATGCCCATGGCCCCCAACTCATATTTTGATATTCAGATTGGTTGTATCTTTATTGTGTTCTTGATTTATCCTGCTTTAATTTATTTTATTGGATGTCTGCCTGTTCCTTTGGTTTTATGTCAAGCTCCTTCTCAAGAAGGAATTTTATCTTTTCAAGGATAGCATCATTCACAGCAATGTCAATCTCTCTTGTCCTGCCATATCTTCCTTTTGATGTGACTTTTGCGTTTATAATCCCAAGCATGTCAAGCTCTGCGATTATATCAGAGACCCTTCTTTGGGTCAGGGGCCTCTGCCCTGTCTTTGTGCATAATCCTTTATATATCTCATATATCTCTCCTGTGAATATTGTGTCTTTTCTTGCTGCGTACACACTGAGTATAGAATACAGAGTTATCTGGAACTGTTTTGGCTGTGCTATGACAATATCCACAACCCTCTCTTTCTCGATTTTTTCCTCTGCTTCGTCAATGTCCTTTATCTGAACTTTTGGTTGCCCATTCCTCTCTGCAACTTCAGCAGCAACCCTCAAAAGCTCAAGCGCCCTTCTTGCATCTCCGTGCTCTCTTGCAGCATATGCTGCACATTTCTCTATCACTCCTGGCTCAAGGACCTCTTTCTTGAACGCCATTTCTGCCCTCTGCCTGAGTATATCCTGTATCTGGAATGCATTGTATGGGGGGAATATGATTTCCTCTTCTGACAGGGAACTTTTTACCCTTGGGTCAAGATTATCTGCAAATATCAAGTCATTTGATATACCTATTATTGAAACCTGCGATCTTTTAAGCTCTGAATTTATCCTTGTGAGATTGTATAATATCTCATCGCCCGTCTTCTTCACAAGCTGGTCTATCTCATCAAGAACCAATACTAATGTTGTCTGGCTCTCGTCAAGGGCGTTAAAGAACATCTTATAGACCTCATCAGTAGGAAGTCCTGTTATGGGTATTTCTTTGCCTAACTCGCGCGCAAGCTGCGCTATCAACCTGTATTCTGTGTCTGCTATTTTTTTTAGCTTGCAATTGACATAGATGATTTTTATGTTGGTATTGCCATTCTTTTCTGCTACATCAAGAATCTGTTTTGCGGTATAATTGACAGAAACTGTCTTTCCTGTGCCTGTCTTGCCATATATAAAAAGATTAGATGGCTTGTTTTTTCTTAGGGCAGGAGCAAGTATCTGTGCTATCTGGTGTATCTGCGTTTCTCTGTGGGGGATGTCATCAGGATGATAATTTGACTGGAGAACCACCTTATCCATAAACAATGGTTCTTTTTTTATGAATTCCTCAAAAAATTTAGTGACAGATTTTTTTGCCAATTGATCACCGCCTTTGCTTCTTTTTGATTGCTTATATCCTAATCATAGATAAAGGATATTCCTGCTGTTTGTTCCATACGAAACAAAGGTTAAAAAGATATTGTCGCTTTGTTAATAAATGCTTTTATGATATAAACTATATTTTGTAAGATATATTGCAGAATGAACATAGCACCCCTATGTTTCACATGGAGAATGTTTGAGCATGTGCTCTAGAAGAAGACTGATTAATAATAATTGAATAATAATCATTTTTTAATAATAATTAATAATAATTAATTTCTATATTGAAAATAAATAAGATATGAAAAAGAAAGCTGTTTTTATTATTTTCATATATAAAAAATTGACTTAATATAAAATTTATATATAAAAATTAATATCATAAAAAATGTGAGATATATACTCAAAATATATGTGCTTCAGATCATTAAGTTCCATACGCAATGAAGGGGGCATATAAAATCAAAAATATAGCTGTTTTTATTACTCCCCAATACTAAAAAACAAAACATTTATATATGGCCTGTGCTTACCATAACCAAAAAGGAGTGGATATGCCTGCCTATATAGGCAGTTCGTATTTAAAAAAGGTGCTCTAGATTTATTGATGCGCAAATTTACCGAGGTAAAAAAATGTTAGTGCAAAAACAATTTTTAAGCAAACTCAAAGATTTTGGTCTTAACACATATGAAAGCAAGCTCTGGACAGCACTCCTGAGCAGAGGCGTTTCCACAGCAGGAGAATTGAGCGACATAGCCAATGTTCCCAGATCAAGGTCATATGATGTTCTCGAGAGTCTTGAGAAAAAGGGCGTTATAATAATGAAGATTGGAAAACCAATCAAGTATATTGCAGTGCCTCCTGAGGAAGTTTTGGAGAGAGTCAAGAAAAATGTAAAGGAAGAGGCAGAAACACAAACAAACATGCTTGACGAAATAAAGGGGTCAGAGCTGATAAAAGAGCTCAATACACTACATACTCAAGGCATCGATCTCGTCGAGCCTTCTGATCTCAGCGGAGCATTGAAGGGAAGATCATCAATCTATAATCATCTTGAGACATTGATAAAGAATGCAAAGAAATCTATCATAATATCAACAACTGAGCAAGGGCTCATAAGAAAATCAGATGCATTGAGGCAGGCAATGAAAAAGGCATCAGAAAAAGGAGTCTCAATAAGGATAATCGCGCCGATCACAAAAGATTCAGAGAAGGCAGTAAAAAGCCTTAAGGGAATCGCAAGCATAAGGGAAAGCGACAAGAGTCTGTCAAGGTTTGTGGTCATTGACGAAAAAGATATTGTTTTTATGCTTCTTGACGACACTGAAGTTCATCCGACATATGACACAGGGGTCTGGGTCGACACAAAATATTTTGCAAAGACGATTCACAACTTCTTTGATGTGGAATGGTCTAGGCTTAAAGAATAATTTTAATTTGCATACATCATCATTTTTTCTTATTTTTATTATCTATTCTCATCAAACTTGATATAATCGCCACAACCATATCCATATAAACCTAAAAAGAAAGATTTTTATATAAACGAGGGTTATATACTCGCAGGCCAGCAAGAACGTTCATTTTTTCTCAAGAAATAAGCGCGACAAGCAGAGCAAAGGCCTGAAAAAAGAGGGTGAAAAATATGGCAGATCTCAGCGGAGTTATACTCGCGATAATAATAGGCACTCTTGCAGCTATCGTATACAGCCTGAGGATACTTGTTCTTCTTGAAAGGAGAATGGCAAGAGTTGATGTTAATATTGAGAGAATCGCAAACAAGATTGCGAAAGAGGAAGTTAGGATAGAAAAAGAGGAAGAAAGGATAGAGAAGATTATAAAAAGAAAGTGATCCTTTCCGAATATCCATTTATCTAATCTCTTTTTTTATTGTTCTTTGATGTTTTTTTATTAGAATTCAGGTAGACTTTAGTATCTCTTCTGCGATTATCCCTGAAACATCAATCCTGCTCACTCTGTTCTTTATTGTATTGGTAGAGAAGACCTTTGCGCCGAACTGTTCTATCTTTTTCAGCGAATCTTCTGCAAATATGCCGTGGGTGCATATGCAATATATCCTTTTTGCGCCAAGAGCTTTGAGGTCTTTCACAACCTCAATCACAGTGTGGCCTGTGCTTATCACATCATCTATTATCACGGCGCTCTTGTTGCTCAGGTCAAGTTTTTCTTTCACTTTTATCCTCACAATATCTGAGCTGTACCTATGTTTTTTCAGCACATCAACATCGCATTTGATGATTTTAGCAGCAGCCCTTGCCCATTGATATGATTCAAAATCAGGGCCAAAAATAAAAGGATTCCTTATCTCTTTTTTTATGAACTCAGCTATTTGGTTTATTGCGGTTAGCCTCTTTGGACTTTTCTTGAATATCTCATCCAGACTCTTGTACCTATGAAGATGAGGATCAACTGTAATCATTCCGTCAAAGAACAAATTGACAAGCTTGGCTATTGTCCTGCTGCTTATTGCCTGGCCTGGCTTGAAACGCTTGTCCTGCCGCATATAACAAAGATATGGCGCGACCAGGACAACGTTCTTTGCTCCAAGCTCTTTTGCGGCTTGTGCAGCAAGAAGAACCTCCACAATCTTCCTATCAGGGTCATCAAGGGACCGCACAATGAACACGTTTTTCCCCTTCAAGTCAGTCTTGAACCTAAGATTAGTCTCTTTGTCAGGAAAATGATTGACTTCGATTATGGCCAGAATTCCTCCTGCTTTTTTTGATATTGCTGAGGCAAGAGCAAGGTCATCAGATCCAGAAAAACCAACTATGACACGCTCTTTTTTTGGCATTTTTACTTTTTATAATTTTTTATATTATCTCTTTTTTTGATGTTTTTATTATTTATTGAGCATATCCGGTCATTTTTTGCTCTTATCTCTTCTTCAGCTCTATTTCAATCTCTTTTATCTCTTTCTCAATCTCTCTTATCTTGTCTTTATTATTATCCATCTCCATCAGACTTCCGCACTCAGGGCATTTGAAACTAAAATCAACAGCTTGGTCAAAATTAAGCCGCATGCATTTTGTGGGGCACATGTAAAAATGGCCGCCCTTCTCTCTTTCAAGCCTCTCCTTGAGCTGCGCCATCTTTTTCTTCTTGAGTTCAAGAGCAAGGTATTTTATGTTCTTTGCCCTGAATGTCCAGTAATAGATGTACCATCCTTTTACTTTGTCTTTTTTTCTTATGAAAGAGACAAGGTTTGATTTGTATAGTCTGTAGAGCATGTTCCTCATTATGTTTACCTCTACTTTCATCTTTTCCGCTAGTTTGAATTCTGATACATTTTTCTTGTTCTTCATGGCCTTGACCAATGGCAGGACATCCTCTCCTGCAACTTCAATTATGACATCATCCAGTATCTTGTTTGAAAGCTTCATTTTAGAAATAACCTTCCTTTGCCTTATTTTTGCTGTTTTTCATGTTATTTAATAAAAATATAACCATTCATATATACAAGTTTTATTACTTTTTAAACCTTTTGGTTTATATCTATATATAGCTTTCTATCCATGCCCACTGATACTGCTTCATGAGTCACACCTCAAAAAATGTCAAAACATTTATAAATAGGTCAAAATCTCTCTGAAAAGGGGATAAAAAATGCCAACAGGCAGACACAAATCAAGGACATTCAGAAGAGTCTTCAAGAGGACACCCGGAGGAGATACCAGGATGTATTACCTCAAGAGAAAGCCTAAGAAAGCGCACTGCGCTAAGTGTGGCGCTGTTCTCTCAGGAGTGCCTAGAGAGAGGCCTTACAAGATGAAAAAGCTCTCAAAGACCCAGAAAAGACCCCAGAGGCCGTTCGGCGGCAATCTATGCTCAAGATGCACAAGACTCCTGCTCATAGAAAAAGCGAGACAAGGTGCCTGATATGATAGAGATTGGAAGAATATGCATAAAGCTTGCAGGAAGGGACGCAGGCATGAAATGTGTTGTTGTGGATATGTTAGGCAGCAATATGGTCATGATTGACGGCCAGACAAGAAGGAGAAAATGCAGCATAAGGCACCTTGAGCCGTTGGAAAATGTCTTGAAGATAAAGAAAGGAGCATCACACTCAGAGATTGCGGCAGAATTCAAGAAACTCAAGATCGAGACAAAGGAATCAAAGCCAAGGAAAGCGGCAGAAAAACCGATGAAAGTCAGGAAATCATCAGAGAAATCAGAAGAAGAGAAGTCTGCAAAGGCAGCAAAGAAGCAGGCAAAAGAAGAGAAGAAGAAAGAGAAAAAAGCAGAGCCAAAGAAGGCCAAGAAACACATAAAGAAGAAATAGGTTCTTGATCAATGTTTCTTATTTCATTCGCTTATCAGCCTGAACAATTCTGTCAGATTCAGCTCAAGGCATGCTACCGGCATTGTGAGCTCAAAATTGCTAAGAACTTCTGGAGAGATCTCCCCAACGTAGGCAATCTTCTCATTGTTAAACATGACTCTTCCAACCCTTCCTCTTATAAAAGAAGCATGCTCTGCGTCTTCAAGATAATATGTCACATCAAGCATCTTGAAAATGTAGTCAAGCACACTCTTTATTGCTGTGAAATCCGCTTTCTGGCTGCACAATGCAATGCACAGCCTGAAATTTTCTGTTGTTCCGCTTTCTGTTGAAGGATATCTCTTGAATACTGCTCCAATGTGGAAGATGTCCTGGGGATACTCATTATGCTTGTTGTCTTTCAGCACATTAAGCATGCTTGGGATCAGCCATGTTCTCAATGAATTATAATCTTTGCTCACAGGATCTATCAGCTCAATCACTTCCATCTTGCTGCTACACATCTTTGTCTGCATATCCTTGTCTATCAGGCAGTATGTGTTTGTCTCAATCATCCCGATACCCACAATAACATCAGCAATCTTTGAGCAGAATGAATTGAACTTGTCAGGCTCCCCTATTGTTGAGACTTTTGTCGGTTCTTCCTTGAAATTATCATATCCATAAGCTATTGCAACATCCTCTGCAATGTCTATCTGATGCAGTATGTCTGCCCTATAAGCAGGAACAGAAACAACACCCTTTTTATAATTGAATCCCATCCTTTCCAGCGCTTTCTTTATTTCTGAATCATTCAATCTGAGCCCCAAAATCTTGTTTATGTAATCCCTGCTTGTCTTTATCTTCCTTGGAGCAAGGTTTGGTGTTGAGGTTTTCTTGTCAGGATAGATAAGGTCCATCGAATATATCTTTCCGCCCATATCAGCAAGAGCAGTGACTATAATGTTTATGCAGGTGCTCAGCACATCAAAATAAAATCCAGAGCATTCAATGAAAACTTCCTTTGTGTTCTCTGTTATCTTTCCAACATCATGCGAGTTTATTATCGGCGGCATTGACAATACCTCACCATTTGCATCAACAAAAACAGGGTACTCATCAAGGCCCTCAAGAAGATGCGCATACTCTCTTCCTGTCGGATGCTGGCTTAGTATCTGCCTTCCTGTCATCTCTTTCTTGCCTTCCAATGGCCTGAACTTTATCTCTTCCGGCCTCTTTGCGATGAACTTTATAGGGGGGGTTATCTTCTCAAAAGGATATATCCCTATTGCAACCCTTTTCCTGTTCCTTCCATAAGTAACATGGAGTTTTTCCTGGATCTGTATTATCTCCCTTATTTTTTCATCATTGAATTTCAATCCCTTGACGATTGCACACGCAGTAAATGGTCTTACATTTTTCACAGATTTGTCAATTATGACTTTCTCGCCAGATCTCTTGACATCATATCTTTTTATGCCTTTGCTTGCGCCGATGAATGTTGAGAATGCCCGTACAAATCCCTGCTCTGAGAGCATGTCCGGCCTGTTCGGAAAAACTTCTACATTGATCTCATTTTCTTCTATGCTCTCAAGGTCTGTGCCCATATAGCTTATCCTTTCCTTAAGCTTTTCCAGCGGAAGCTTCTTTCCAACAAGCCTCTCAAACACATCCTTGTTCAATGTTACTGCAGGCATTTTACTTATTCTCCTTTGTTTATTCTATTATAATCCTTCTGTTATTGTTCCTCTTTCTTGTTTTCTTTCGGCACTTTGAAATTTTTATGCACAAATATCAGGCCAGGAGCGCCCTTATCCCCGCCCATCCTTATCACTGTATTGTTGTTCTCTTTCATCTTCTTAAGCCTGTCAATCAAAGCATCTATGCTTTCATCCCCTAATGTAAGCTGCACATTGCTCATTTTTTCACCACCATCTTAACCATGTTTATCACTGCCATCATTGCCCATACAAGCAGCAGTACAGAGAAGAATATCGCGCCAGCAACATATGTATAATACGCAAGGCACAAAGCTCCTGTAAAATTTAATATATCAAATTTCCATGAATCCTGGCTTATGGCCCCAAACAGCGAAAGCGCATAGGCCAAAAGCAAGATTGCAAGCCCCATCAATCCTATCATCATTGGCATCATTTTTTCATCTCCATATCTTCATCTCTCTAAGCTGCTTGAGATCATTTGTGTACAGCTGCCTTATGTCAGATATCTTAAAAAATTCTGAGATGCTCCTCTCCAATCCCATCCCCCATGCCAACACCGGGATGTCTTTGCCGAGCAGCGGCGCAACAACTTCTGGCCTGAATATGCCTGCGCCTCCAAGCTCAACCCACTGTTTTTTCACTGGATGGAATGCCTCTATCTCCGCAGAAGGCTCTGTATAAGGGAAATATGCGGGCCTTATCCTCACATTCTTATATCCAAGTTTCTTGAAAAATTCCTTCAGATACCACAAAAGATTCCTGAAATTTGCGTCAGGATCAACGACAATGCCCTCCACCTGATTAAGCTCAAAAAGATGCTTCCAGTCAAGTGCCTCATTCCTGAAGCATTTTGCGACAGAGAAAAATTTTGCAGGAAGATCCTCTTTCTTCAGGCCTGCAATAGTCTTTGCGCTCAGTATGGTTGTATGGGTCCTTAAGACATTTTTCTTTGCCTCTTCCGGATCCCATTTGTATCCCCAGCCTTTGCTCCCTATATTGCCTCCGTACTCATGCATTGCTTTTACAGCATCCACAAGCTTCTTGTCAGGCAATCTTCCCTTGACAGGGTTTTTTATGTAGAAAGTGTCCTGCAATTCCCTGACAGGATGGTCCTGCGCAGTGAAAAGTGCGTCAAAATTCCAGAATGATGTGTCAAGCATTGGGCCCTTCATCTCCTTAAATCCCATATCAAGCCATATACTTTTTATGTTCTCGGATGTTTGATTGACAAAATGTCTTTTTCCGCCACGTATTGCCGGAACATTCCCATTCAAGTCATATCTCCTGAACTTCTTGTTCTTCCATGAGCCCATTGAAAGCATATCAGGAGTCAGGCCGTCTATCATGTCTGACCTGTCCATCTTCCAGATATTTGATCTCTGCAGTTCCCTGCCAAGATCAGTCAGTACAGCAGACTTTTTCTTTATCCTGTCCTCTTTTATGATATCCTTCCTTTTCTTCAGTACATTGAACGCGAATTTCTCTTCCGGCCCAAGATCTCTTTCCTCTATGCCCTTTTCAGCATTTGCGCTTAGCTTCATGAGGAATTTCTCCTCAAGAGATTCTTTTTCCAATATTATTTTTCCCTGTGCAGTTATCTCTATGATGTTTCCTTTGATAAGTATGCATGCCCTTGATTTCAGCATGCCGAGGCATACATTGAATTCTTCACTGCTCATGTTCAGCTTTGATTTTATATCATCAAAAGAGCATGGCATTTCTCTTATCAGCTTGAGCATCTTCTTTTCAGGAAAACCTTCCTTGAGATACCTGATGCCATTCTCGCCGATCTTTATTCCTATCTTTTCCTGAGAATCTATCTTAAGGACCCCCCTATTCTCAAGCCATTGCAGTGCTCTCATAGCTTCTATATCCTTCAGCCCAGAGATCATTGAGAGCTCTGCAAGGGTCATGTTATCTTTTAACGCAGAGATGGCCTTTCTCTCAAATATATTTAGAGTCTCTATCATTCCTGCTGCATTGGCCGGTTTTGTTCCCATCTGGGCAGATAATATATAGCGTTATTTAAAGGTTATGAAAACCCTTGGTTTTCAGAACCTCAGAAATACCGTGTATTTCTGTAGGTTACGAAAGGGCGCGTATCACCATTTCTAAACTCAAAAATGCATGGCATTTGTAGGTTTTTGTTGTATTGCAAGAGGGCAGCTATGTCAATCAATATAAAAACATAAAGAATAAATAAAAAGAAAAAAGAGCTCTCAATCTACTTTGAGAGATTCTTTGAAGGGACCATGTTCTTCCATGCCTGATCATACAAGTCTTCCATTGCAGACGCAAAGAAAGGGGTTGTTACCCAGATGCCCACGTCATATGTAGGATGGACTTCCTGATCATTCATCACCATGAACAGGATTTCTTTTCCGTCAACAATGACAAACCGTCCCTTTGAGTCAGTATGCTTCACTTCTGCAATCCCTGAAAGCTCCTTCAATGCAGAAGAGGTCTCCTTTGTCATTGGAGCAGAAATCCTTATCTTGACTCCCTTTTTCTTGAGCTTCTCGAAAACAGACTTCAATCCTTCAACTTTCCTGAGAAAGCCCTGGCTTGTCGTCATTATTGTCACTGATTTTTCAGCATTTCTTATGCAGAGCTCAAGATGATTGTAAAGATTGTGCCTTCCTCTCAATGAACCAGAAAGGTCTGATGGCTCAACAAGGTCTATCCCCTGCGTGTGCAGTGTGCTCAATTCCTTCAATACTTCTGTTCCTTTGAGGGTTTCAAGCCTCTTGACCTTTTCATCTGCCTCAACTTTCATGTTCTTTTTAACTCTTTCAACAACTTCATTAGGAGCGACTGCAATATATTTTATAGGCTTTCCCAGCTTTGTTATTGCAAACCCTTTCTTTTCAAGACTCTCGAGAACATCATATGACCTTGATCTGGGAACATTGGCTATGTCGCTCAATTCTCCTGCTGTGGAAACGCCTCTGCTCAGGAGTGCTGTCCAGA
>JAPLZS010000178.1 GCA_026394915.1 Candidatus Woesearchaeota archaeon
GATTCATTCAGGCAGACCTCTGCAAAGTATAACTACAAAGAGGTAAGCTCGCCTGCGTTCGAGGAGATGGGCCTGCTGAAAAAGAAGTCAGGCGAAGAGATAGAGCAGCAGCTGTTCGTCCTTGAAAAAAAAGGCAGCGAAGAGTTCGGATTGAGATTTGACCTCACTGTGCCCATAGTGAGGATGTTCATAGAGAAGCAGAAAGAGCTGCCAAAGCCGGTCAAATGGTTCGGAATCGACAGGATGTGGAGATATGAAAGGCCTCAGAGCGGAAGATTGAGGGAATTCTATCAGCTCAGCGTTGAATTGTTCGGCTCAGACAGGCCAGAGGCAGATGCAGAGATGATAAACCTTGCAATAGACTGCCTCTGTTCGCTCGGCCTCACAAAAAAAGATTTTGTTGTCAGGATAAACAACAGGATACTTCTCCAGAATTTCATAGAGAGCATCGGCTCAAAGAATATAGATGCTGTTTTCAGGGCAATTGACAAGAAGTCAAAGATTCCAGAAGGAGCTTTTGATGAAGAGCTGAAGAAAACAGGACTTAATGATGATCAGATAAAGAAGATAAAGGCATTTCTGAAGATTAAAGACCTAAAAGATATAAACACAAAATCAGAAGGACTTGAAAACCTGAAGAAGATATTCAGTATCCTTGAGCCAAAGAAAGGATTCATAGAGCTTGACCTTTCAACTGCAAGAGGCCTTGCATATTACACTGGAACAGTCTTTGAGATATTTGACAGGGACGGCAAGCTCAGAAGCATTATGGGCGGAGGAAGGTATGATAATCTTGTCGAGCTTTTAGGTGGGGAGAAATGCCCTGGATTGGGATTTGCAATAGGGTTTGCAACTCTCGGATTATTGCTTGAAGAGAAAAAGCTGATCCCAAAACCAGACATTGGTGTTGATTATTACATTGCCCCTGTCAGCGATAAAGAATACAAAAAAGCCATTGAGATTACTGACAGCCTGAGGAAAAGATACTCTGTTGAGATTGACCTGATGGGAAGAAGCGTAGGAAAGCAGTTTGATTATGCAAACAAGATAAAGGCGAAGAAAGTGATTGTCATTGGAGAAGATGAGATAAAGGTGAAGAAGCTCACAGTCAAGGATATGCAGACAGGCAAGGAAAGCAAGATAAGCATGGATTCTATTGTCAAATGATAAATATGAAATCAAGATTATAATTTTGTGAGATAGGATTGTGATATGATGGGGAACTTAAGATTTACCATAAAGAATAGATCAAGGGGCTGCAGAGCAAGAACAGGTATGTTGAAGCTGAAGCACGGATCAATAAAGACTCCTGAACTGATGCCTGTTGCGACAAAAGCTACTGTAAAAGCCCTTTCGTCAGAGGACCTTGAGGAGATAGGAGCTCAGTTACTGATCTGCAACACTTATCATCTTATGCTGAGGCCAGGCCCTCAGATCATCGAGGATTTCGGAGGCCTGCACAATTTCATGAACTGGAAAAAGCCTCTTTTGACAGACAGCGGAGGATTCCAGGCATTCTCTCTGGGACTGGGGATTGAACATGCAACAGGAAAGATGTCATTGTATTTTCCCGAGAGCAACAATAAGAGCTCAAAAAAGCCACAGAAATCAATTGTGAAGATGACAGAGAGAGGCATCTATTTCCATTCAGTCTATGACAATACAAAACACCTCCTCACTCCGGAAAGCTCTATTGAGATCCAGGAAAAGCTTGGAGCAGACATGATACTTGCATTGGATGAATGCACTTCTCCATTGTCAAGCAAAGAGTATACAGAAGAGGCAATGGAAAGGACGCATAGATGGGCTGTGAGATGTGTTGAAGCCCACAGGACAGACCAGGCTCTTGCAGGGATTGTGCAGGGAGGCCTCTGGAAAGACCTAAGGGAGAGAAGCGCGAGATTCATATCAGCCCTTCCTGTTGACAGCATTGCAATAGGGGGTTCATTGGGGAAATCAAAGAAAGACATGCATGAGATACTTGACTGGACAATTCCTCTTCTTCCTGAGGAAAAGCCAAGGCATCTTCTTGGAATAGGTGTTGTAGAAGATATCTTTGAGGGAGTTGAAAGAGGGATTGACCTTTTTGACTGCGTGAGTCCGACAAGAGTCGCGAGAGTCGGCCATGCATATACAAGGCCTCTGTTGGGAACAATCTACAACAAATTCAAATTCAATGTCACGCTCGCAGAATACAGGAATGACAAGAGGCCTCTTGATCCGAAATGCAGATGCAAGATCTGCAGGAATTACTCAAGAGCTTATATCCATCATCTTTTCAGGACAGGAGAGCTGCTTGCCTATTATCTTGTAAGCTATCATAATGTCTACTTCTTCATCAGCATGATGAAAGACATAAGAAAGGCGATTGATTCAGGTCCATCTGGATTCATGAAGATGAAGAAAGAATGGGGGATTGGACAGAATTGATTTTATCTTTTACTGGATATGATCTGTATGAAAACCCATTGCACCCATAACTTTTTGGACATACATTTCTCTTAAGACGTCTAATTTTATTAAATGGCCTTTTACCTCGCTTGCAGGCATAAAAAGCCTGAGCGTTAGACCTGCAGCACCATCAATATTATTTCTTACTTCTCTGGCGAGATCGCTTGATTCAGGTAAAAGAACAAAATTCCTATAATCAGGTGTAGAATGTGCGGTCATTTGGGGCACTTTAAACCCTATCTGATTTGCAAGTATGGTAGTTACCCCTTGTTCATATCTTTCTTCTACTAATTTTTTTAGGTCTGAAAAAGCCACACTGTCTGCCATATTCTCTAATCTGCCAGTGAGTTCATCTGCCTCAGATTTTATGAATGGATCATGATTTAGTGCTATTGCAGCCTGGCCATAGATAGCTCTCTGTCTAGCTTTAAGCTGCTGAACCCTGTACTCATCTGAACCTGAATTATTGTAAGTCATATAATAGGGTTCCATAGGGGTGGTATATAAACCTTTTGGTATTTAGTTACTTAATAGTCGTTATACAAGTCATATATAAGAAGCAGTAAATAATATATGGAATGTATATGTAAGCTACATCTCTTCATACCCGCACTTTATGCATATATAAGTGTGCCAGAGTATCTGGTTTGCAGGGCCTCTCTTGTTCCTCATCTCTTCTCCGCATTTTGGGCATTTCATTTGATCACCTTATCATTATTTTATTATCTGGTTATGACTTCGCACCCGTCTTTTGTGACAATCAAAGTGTGCTCTGCCTGGCTCACCATTCCCTTGTTCTTGTCTGGCAATGGAGGGAAGCTCCTGAGTATCCCGAGATTGTCCAGCTCTCTGAGCGCAAAGTTGACTTTTGCAAGAGAAATCCCTTTCTTGACAATCCATCTTTCTGTGAATGGAAGTCCATTGAATCTCTCTATCTCTTTCATCACTTCCCTTGTCATCATGTTCCTTGCTGATTTCTTCCCTATCATCATGAAGATGTTGGAATTATCTTTCTCATAGATCATTCCTGCGCCTGTTGTTGCGAACGGCTCTATTGCAACAGTGTCATCCTCGCTGAGTTTTGTCTTGTCTCCTGTGTCAATGTTAGGTATCGACGGCGGGCCATGCACAGTATACTTGCCGACACCATGGCCTCCAATATTCCTTATCGGAGAAAAATTGTATTTTGTTATTGAATCCTGTATTGTCCTGCCAATCTCTCCAAGAGTCACTCCTGGTTTTATTATCTTTATCACATTCTGCAATGCCTCTTCTGATGCCTTGACAAGATTATTGTATTTGCTGTCCTTGCTGAGATCAACAGTTATTGCAGTGTCAGCAACATAGCCGTCAACATGCACTCCAAGATCAAGCTTTGCAAGGTCTCCTTCCTTAAGGACAGTCTTGTCATCAGGCGCTGCGCAGTAATGGGCAGCAATCTCATTAATAGAAATCTGCACTGGAAAAGCAAGACCTCCTCCAAGAGAGAGTATCTTCTCTTCAATCTTCTCGCTCACCTCAAACAAAGAAGCCCCTGGCTTGATCAGGCCGACACCATATGCCCTTGCCTGGCTTGCCATCTTCCCTGCTTTCCTGAACTGCTCTAATCCTTCGACTGCCATAAGATAAAGAAGTGATTGATTATTTAAAAGGTTAATGCTCATGATTAACCTTGTATGGATCTCCCATTGGTTCTATTATGAAATCATGATCAAACTCTTTATTGAAAACCAATCTTATTCTTCCTTTTGCGTCTGGAGGATTATAATTTCCACGATAAGCTGCTAGATGGTATTCTTCTGCAACAGCCCCTATAATTTCAGCAATTCTCTGCAAATTCTTGAGGTATTCTTTTTCCTGAAGATGTCCATGCGTAAAAAAATCCAATTGTATTCTGGGAGGATATTGTTCGTAGGTTATAGTTCTGATTATCCCTGTATCAAACTTGATTTTTGCAAGCTTTTCTTCAAGAATAGATTTTACTGGTTTATATGCTTCCTGCATATTGCGAGTATGCTTATCCCAGTCTATTCTAAGTCTTGCCATTTTTTGTGTATCTTTTTGTGCGTTTTCTTTTTGCATATTTAATATATGACCCCAACAACAATCCCCACAATATCCTCAAATCTCCTCTTGCCAGGATCTGCTGTCGGATTATTGTCCCCCTTTGTCAGGTAGAATGTGCCGGTTTCATCCTCTCCTATCTCTGAAACCCTGTGTATCACAATTCCCGAAGAGTATACTGTTTTGAAGGAGATTATATCTCCGACATGTACATCTTTTGGATTAGCGGGCTTTATCTCTATGCTATTTGCACCTGTGTCAAGCACCGGGTCCATTGAGTTTGTGTCTGTAAAAGAAGCCCATGAAGGATCGCTAAGCGCAATGACGACTTTATCAGAATACACTTTGATATTATCTTCTGGCACGTGATCATAAGGAGAGAC
>JAPLZS010000154.1:0-1379 GCA_026394915.1 Candidatus Woesearchaeota archaeon
TTCTTGCCTATCAGCTTCTCGGCCTTTTCCCTGCTGTCGACTCCCACTATGCTCAGAACCATGTGATTATCCTTCTGGGTTGTCATCCCTCTCCTGAAATTGACTATTACTGCTTCCATATACTGAAGGATTTAGAGGCCATTTAAATAGTTTTTGTTATATTATGATATTTGTTCATTGCACTTATTTTCATATATACAGCATATATTGATTTACAAAATAAAATATAGAATGACAGGCACCAGCAGGCAAGCCATTGAGTGCGTCCTTGTTACTTTAACTTCAGCAGGGATTATGCCAATTGCTGTGCTGACGAGCAGCACAAGGAAGCCAAGAGGCCCAGTGAGAATGATGACAAGCAGCGTGATGAAAGAAACAACTGTTATTATCACCTTCTTGTAATTCACCTTGCTCATCAGCATTGAGAAGATTCTTGCTATCTTCAATGCAAAATAGACAGACAGCGCAGCTGAGATAAGTGTTGCTGCAAGAAAAAGAATTGCGATATTCATGTCTATTCCAGTCATCAGCTCAGAGATTGCCACAATCGAGCCGTTCCTTGCCTTGTCGATTGCATAGAGTGCAGAGATTGAGAGGATGAAATTCACTGTGTTGATGCTTCCCATCAGGATCATGAATCCATGATCTCCAAGTTTCCTTGTTATCTGCATCGAGATTAATGCTGCCTGAGCTGCACCAAGGCCTGGAAACACAGCTGTTATGAAGCCAGAGAACTGGCCAGAGAGCAATGCTTTAAGAGCAATCCATGGCTTGATCTTTATATCCTGCTCTGTCTTCTGCTCTGGAATGCTGTTTGTGTCCCTCAGGCTGATAAGGAGAGTGCTTATTCCAAATAATCCTGACAGCATCGGGAATAAAGGATCTTTCAGCGTCGGCATATTGAGCACAACAAGCCCAAAGCTTCCTGAGATGAGGAAGACAAATACTGCCCAGAGCTTCTTTTTGTCCCTTAAGATCATGAATAATACCAGGAGAATGAGAAGGTATCCCATATAATTCTCAAGTAGAGGATAGATGAATTTGACAATAGGGATTGAAACAGGAAACAACAGAACGCTCAGTATTGCTCCGCCAAGAGAACCTATCAATGTCAGCTTAACTGCCATATACCCCATTCCTCTGAGAAGATAACGATGGCCCGGCAATACTCCAAGCGCAGTCTCTGAATCAGGCGCTCCAAGGAAGATTGAAGGTATTGAATCAAGGAATGTGTTTGTCACAGAGATTGCGATTATGAAGACAGCAAGAACAACAGGGCTTGTGTATTTCAGGAGAAATGGTGATGCAGAGACAAGGACAACTGCAACAAGATTCGTGTGGATTCCTGGCGCGAGGCCTGCGAAAATCCCTACAAAGAC
>JAPLZS010000154.1:1405-4364 GCA_026394915.1 Candidatus Woesearchaeota archaeon
TACAAAGACTCCGATTATCAATGAAACAACGCATTCAAGGAATATCATAATCTAATCCTGCCCCCTACACGCATCATGTTGCCCTTATCTCATCTGCGATTATCTCTTTCTTGCCGTTGTAATCCTGCACTTTGCCTCTTGCCTCTATGCTGTCTCCCTTGTTTATGCTGAAATCATTGCTGTTCCCCTTGCTCCTGAACATGAAGACAGGGATTGTCTCTGTCTTTTCAATGTTGATTATCATCACGCTGTCTGTCTCTGTGATGCCTGAGACTTTTCCCCTGACAAACACCTCGCCGTCTGCCTGGCCGGATGTGATTTTGTTTATCGAAGTCTCACTGACATCAATTTTCCCAGAAATAATGTAGAGTGCAGCAACCCCCACGATGCTGCATACGACTGCAATCTTAAGGAGAATGTTCTCATCCATCAGAAGATCAAAGTCTCTGTTTTTTATAAGCCTTGCTCAGAAAAATCAGGAAATATTGCGGTCTGAACCGGAGAAATTACGATTTTCTTCTTTGCTTTCCGGAAATCTTCTGTTTCTTCTGCTTTCTGCCGGAATCCCTGCGCTTCCATTCTGTCAGCTTCAATGAATCGACTTCAATCTGGTCAACTTTCCTGAGATTTGCAATCTGCGCCTTATTCATCAGTTCAATATGTCTTGCCTCAAAAAGATGATCATTCACATACCACAGGTCGATCTCTGACGTCATCCATCCTTTCTTATCAAACCTTTTCATGTTGACAGGGATTGAATACGATCTCAGGGTCTTCTTCCTGTTATAGTCATAGAATTCATGGAAGTGCGAGATTGCAAGCTCATGTATCGAGGAGTAAATCGGCTCCCTATACCTGAGTATTGTGTGATTTGTCTTTGAGATCGCGCCCCATTTCCCGAACTGCCTGAATACTGCAATCACATGGTCCTCGTCATAATCAACAGCAGAAAGATCAAGTATCAAAGGCTCGTGGCCATGTATCCTGAGCGCAAGCGCTGCAAGCATCGCAGCCTCTATGCAGTGGGCTTTCCTCTCCCTGAGGACTCTCCTCGGAGACATGCATGTCATTCCGTCATACTCAAAGTTTATCTCAAGAGTGTCAAGAAAATCCTGTATCTTCTTAGGCGTATTGAGTTTCTTCAGTATCCTAAGCTCCTCTTTGTTTAGCCCGAACATTATTCTGTCTAAGCATATATCTTTTATAAAGATTTGTATACATGCAATATATCTGCACAGCAAAGTTTAAATATCTCCTAGTTATAACCTGCTGATAAGGGAATAGGTTAGGTATAGGGGGTAAAAAAGGATGTATATGAATAGAAGAGGTCTTGTTGATAATCTGAGATTCAAAGGGGTTGTGAAGACAATGTCTTCTGATCTCCAGTCTATATTTCTAGTGATGGCAGGCGATACGCAGAGCGTGTCCAATGATCTGTTCGAAGATCTGAAAGAGACAAGGATGAGCTTAATGATATTCTCTATGAAGATGAGGGGGCTTGTGCCTCCGTTCCAGACACCGGCTGAAAGATTAACAGACATGATAAGCAGAGCTAGGTTGCCTGACTTTTCAGCATTATCAAGATTGAGCAGGATTCCTGCAGCAGTCTCTTCTGTAATGGCGCTGCTTGTGTTCTTCCATAGATGATAAAGAGGTCAAAAGCTATCATGTTCACGCAAGAGGATGGAGAGAAGCTTGTGAAGCTTGCAAGAGTCTCTATCGAGACAATGTTCACAAAAGAGAAAGTTGATTATTCTGATTATGATGGGTTCTCAGAGAAGCAGGGAGTTTTTGTCACGCTGAACAAGGATGGAGAGCTGAGAGGCTGCATAGGATTCCCTGAACCGACTTATGCGCTGAATAGGGCAGTTGTAGAGGCAGCAAGGTCTGCTGCATTTGATGACCCGAGATTTCCTCCTGTCTCAAAAGAGGAGATGCTCACTGTGCCAAAGCTTGTCAAAGTGAAAGATTCCGAAGAATATGAAGACAGGATAATAATAGGAAAGGACGGCCTGATAATAAGAGGGACATTCGGTTCAGGACTCCTCCTTCCTCAGGTGCCTGTCGACTATGACTGGAGCGTAAAAGAATTCCTGAAGAATCTCTGCATGAAAGCAGGCCTGCCTTCAGACGCATGGAAGGATCTCAAGAACAGGATATATTCTTTCCAGGCCCAGATATTCGAGGAAAAAGTGCCGAAGGGAGAGGTAATGGAGAAGGAGCTTTGAACAATTCCGTTCGAAGAACATAACAGTCATATAAATTCTTGAAAATGCCTGATCCGGCAAAATACGGGCGCAAAAGCTTTATAAAGTTGCTATTGATTCAATTGATTAAAGGGGTGGATTGTTTAGCACCTCAAGATTTCTTGAGGATCATGGAGGTATAATTATGGTAGAAACATCGATTGCAGATTTAGAATCAGTGGCAGATAGATTGATAGAAAGATATAACATTCCAGGGCTTGCGCCTGCAGTAAGGGAATACAAACATGTTACTGCCAAGCGAATTGGATCAGCATCTGATCCAACAGCATATGAATTGAATATTTCAGGTATGCTGGCCCTAAATGGGCTGGGTGAACTTGTCGGTGAAGATTGCAAGGGCCAAACACTGAAGATAATTAACAATATCGCAACAGCGATATCCCATGCATCTGCGCATTATGGTTTGCAGCTTTCAAAAGAAGATGCCTTAAAGCATGTAACTGATACGATAGTATTGCTTAAAGATATGGGTCATTTTCCTCAAGTGAACGAAGCGTATAGAGATGGAGGCATGCCTCTTGCTTGTCGGGCAGCATTTGCGGTCAAGGACTTGCCGCTTTCTGCTAAAGGAGTGCTTGTTGAGATAAGAGCTAATGCTTATCTGCCTGTGCCTAAAGCATAGTGTGCTTTTGCTATCTTCTTTTTTCTTTATTTTTTGTTCTTAATGAACTTGATAACATCGTTATACGCAA
>JAPLZS010000091.1 GCA_026394915.1 Candidatus Woesearchaeota archaeon
GATAATCGGATTGATGATACTCCTCAGCGTATTGCTTGACTTTTATCTTGAGCATAATGCAAAGAAAGCGGCTGAGAAACTCAGGGAGCATGTGAAGACAAAAGTGACAGTCATAAGGAATGGCGGGAAAAAAGAGATAAAGATAGAGGAATTGTGCGTCGGAGATGTCATATTCATTAGCGCAGGGAACATGATACCTGCTGACGCAAGGGTGATAGAATCAAAGGACTTCTTCGTCAATCAGGCGTCTCTCACAGGAGAATCTTTCCCTGTTGAGAAGACCCATGGAGCCATAAAACAGGATCATCTTTCAATCATAGATCTTACCAATATCCTTTTTATGGGAACAAGCGTGATAAGCGGATCCGCAAGAGCCATAATAGTGAAGGCAGGGAAGCACACAGAGTTTGGAAAGATCGCTTCAAAGCTTGTCTCAGGCAATGTGGAGACTGAGTTTGACAGGGGGATCGCAAGATTCGGATATCTCATAATGAAGGCGACGATATTCCTTGTGCTTTTCATATTCCTGTTCAACTCATTAATGAAGCGTAATGTGCTTGAATCATTCCTTTTCTCGATCGCTGTCGCAGTTGGCCTCACCCCTGAGCTGCTTCCCATGATAATGTCCATCACAATGGCGCAGGGATCGCTGAGGATGGCAAAGAAAGGGGTCATTGTGAAGAATCTTTCATCCATATCCAACTTCGGAAGCATGGATGTCCTCTGCACAGACAAGACAGGGACTCTTACAGAGGACAAGATAAAGGTGGTGAAATACACAGATGTCTTCGGAAAGTCATTTGATAAGGTGCTCCATTATGCATATCTCAACAGCTTCAATCATACGGGCGTAAGGAATCCTCTTGACGAGGCTGTGCTGGAGTTCAAGGATGTGGACATAAGCGGATACAGGAAGATAGATGAGATACCGTTTGATTTCGCAAGGAGAAGGATGAGCATTGTTGCAGAGAAGTCAGGCAAGAGGATGCTGATAACAAAAGGGGCTCCGGAAGAGGTCTTCAAATCATCAAAATATTATTACTCAGCTGGAAAGCGAGTTAAGCTTGACAATGCCATAATCGAGAAGATAAGGGCCCAGTATTACAAGTTCAGCATGGAAGGATACAGAGTGCTTGCAGTGGCCATAAAAGAAGTAGGAAAGAACAGGACATCATACGACAAGAAAGACGAGTCTGGCCTTGAGATCATAGGTTTCATATCATTCTTTGACCCTGCAAAGCAGGACGTAAAGGAAGTGCTGCTTGAGCTCGAGAAAAACGGGATTGAGGTAAAGATAGTAACAGGAGACAATGAGCTTGTCACAAAGAAGATCTGCGATGATATAGGCCTTAAAGTGAAAGGAGTCCTGCTCGGGAATGATGTTGATTCATTGAGCGATGAGGCATTGAAAGCAAGAGTGAATGACACAACAATATTCGCAAGATTCTCTCCTGACCAGAAGAACCGGGCTATAAGGGCGCTTAAGGCGAACGGCCACGTAGTCGGCTATCTTGGCGACGGGATAAATGACGCGCCCTCTATAAAGACCGCAGATATAGGGATATCAGTCAACAGCGGAGCCGATGTGGCAAAAGAGACTGCTGACATCATACTCACTCACAAGAGCCTCAGGGTCCTGAGAGAGGGGGTGATTGACGGAAGGATGAC
>JAPLZS010000043.1 GCA_026394915.1 Candidatus Woesearchaeota archaeon
GGCGAGAAGGAGAAGACCCTCATAGAGATACAGAACATAAAGAAGATCCTAAGGGAGCTTTATGACAGGAGATAGAAGAAGATAATCAATGTCGCGATAAACAAAACAAAAACAAAAAGCAGCATAATAAACACATCAACGCTCCTTAGCGAGGAAAAAAGCTTCTTTGACGCATTATGCCTCATATTGGAGAGATACAGGATTGACATACTCAATAATGTCCTTGATTCAAG
This sequence comes from Candidatus Woesearchaeota archaeon, assembly GCA_026394915.1. Taxonomy (GTDB): domain Archaea; phylum Nanobdellota; class Nanobdellia; order Woesearchaeales; family UBA12501; genus WJJV01. Next base: position 234 of record JAPLZS010000043.1, read on the forward strand.
GATGCCTTCAGTGCAGGGCCTGCAGCATATCATTGTACACTCTGCGGCCAATGATGCAGTCACAAATGATGGCCATGCCTGGCAGAATGGCGCTTCAGATGCTTTAACTGCCTCTTCTGAAGCCAGCAATAATGGCAGTAACAGCCAGTATATGGCTGAAAATACAGCAGAAAAAGGACAAGCTTTAAATATTAGTTCCGAAGAGCAGGAAATAGGCGCAGAGAGGCGCAGGAACCTTAATGTGAGGTTTTTACAGCCTTTGCCCAGGTTTGCGGGCCCTGGAATGGAGATATACGGGCCTTTTGAGGAACAAGATACAGCATGCATACCTGAAGAGATTGCAAATGTGCTGATCAACAAGGGAAGGGCAGAGATTCTCTACAAAGAAGAATAAATCCGCTAAAATAAGGATAAAATCAGATAATGCTCAAAAATAATGACAAGAACAATGCAATAAAGGCATAAAAATGAAGATCCCAAAAACAATGAACAGGTATTGCCCATTCTGCAAGAAGCACACTGTCCATACAGTGAGCCAGGCAAAGAAAAAGGGAAGGTCAGCCCTGACTTATGGAGCAAAGCAGAGAGCAAGGAAAAGAGGGAGGGCAAGAGGATATGGCGGGATGGGAAGATACTCCAAGCCGGCAATCTCTGCATGGAAGATGACAGGAAAGAAAGTGAGCAAGAAGACTGACCTGAGATATTCCTGCAAGGAATGCAAGAAGACCCACATGCAAAAGAGCGGCATAAGGGCAAAGAAAGTGGAATTCAAGTAAAACTATGATAACAACAAAAAAAGTATAATGATGATAAGAGATCATAATATTTATAATAAGAAAACAAAAAAGAAGATAAGATCAAACAAGGGAGATAAAAATGATCAGGGAATCAACATCAAAATTCGTCAAGATAAGATGCCCGAAATGCAAGAATGAGCAGATAATGTTCGGCAAGTCATCCACCACAGTAAGCTGCCTTGTCTGCAGCAAGACGCTTTCTGACCCTACAGGCGGAAAAGCAAGGATAAAGGCAAGGATACTTGAAGTCCTTGAATGAATCAGGTCTTCTTTGTCGCATAATTCATCATGCTGATGTTATGATAGTAATCAACTAATCGGGATATTAATCAACTGATCAACAGCCGGAAACCGGCTGATTCCAAAAATGCTGTACAAGAAAGAAGGATTTCCCGAGGAGAGCGAAGTTGTGCTTTGCACAGTCCTCAATGTATTCCATAATACTGTTTTCACTGTTCTCGATGAATATGACAGGAAAGGAGTCATCCACATATCAGAGATCTCTCCAGGAAGGATAAGGAACATAAGGGACTTTGTCGTCGAGGGAAAGAAAGTATTGTGCAAGGTCCTCAGGCTGGACACAGAAAGAGGCCATATCGACCTTTCCCTCAGGAGGGTCACAGAGAGCCAGAAAAGGGACAAGAACGCCCAGCTCAAGATGGAGCAGAAGGCAGAGAAGATACTTGAGCTCGCATGCAAGGACGCAAAAATAGACATCAAGCAGACATATTACAAGATAAAGGGCATTGTTTTCTCGAAATATTCCACGTTATATTCATGTTTTGAGGATATCGTTGCAGGAAATTTCTCTGTCTCAGAACTGAAGATAGGGCCTGACTTTGAGAGATCACTTGATGCCCTCATAAAATCCAAGATAATACCCCCTCAGGTTGAGATAAGGGGCTCATTGAAGATGGAAAGCTATGAGCCTGACGGCATAGAATTGATCAGGGAAGCCCTCAAGAGGGGAAAGGCAGATGACATCTCAATCGTATACCTCGGAGCAGGAAAATTCAATGTAGTTGTGAAAGCAGAGGATTTCAAGACTGCTGAGAGCAGGCTGAAGAGATCGATGGATGCAATAACCGATTACATGGAATCGCATAAGAGCAAGGCAGAATTCGCAAGAGATGAAGCATGAGGGCAGAAGCATGAAGCACATAAACAGGTGCCAGGAATGCAGCGCATACACGATGCAGGAAGAGCACTGCGGCCAGAAGACACTGAACCCTAAGCCTCCGAAATATTCTCCAGAGGACAAGTACGCAGACTACAGGAGAAAGGCAAAAGGGATTGACTGACTGTAATCGGCTATCTTTCTCATTTCTGTCATTTCTAAAAAGGCAATATTTAAATACTAATGCCCCCTATACGAGATAAGCTTGATTCATAAGCCAGCGAGAATTAAACCATAAAAATCGTAAAAACAATGCGATTCTTATAATCCTTCCATGATAAATTAAAGTACATTATCTGGCATAGATGGCCAGTTTATTCTAATAAAAGCCCAAACAACAAGCTTATAAACAAGCAAAAAATATTCAGCTAAAAAAGGGATGGACCGGCAGGATCAGCCGGAAAAAAGTGTCAAATGAAGAAGTTCATGCCGTTGGAAGAGATGTTCGACAGGATAAAGTCAGACAAGCTGAACACATGGTTCGACAGGCTGACTTTCGGCAACATCTTCGTCGTATGGGCATGCATAATCACGATATTCGGATTTGTCTATCATTTTTTCTCAGGCAGCATATCCAACCTTTTCTACACAAGGACAGGAGAGCCTGTGACCCGGCTGCTTGACAGCATCTATTTCAGCTTCATAACAGCGACAACAACAGGCTTCGGCGACATAATCCCGTCTGGATTCTTCAAGGTGATTGCGATATTCGAGGTCATCTCAGGATTATTGCTCCTTGCATTCGTCACATCAAAGCTCGTATCCATAAAGCAGAATGTGATCCTCAATGAGATATATGAGATATCGTTCAATGAGAGGATAAGCAGGATGAGGTCATCTCTGCTCGTCTTCAGGCAGAATATAAGCAGGCTGATGAGCAGGATAGACGAGGGTTCTGTCAAGAAAAGAGAGATAAGCGAGATCTATGTCTTTGTATCCTCTATGTATGACATCCTGAATCAGGTCATGGTCCTTACAAACAAGCCGAAGAAGAACGGCTTCACAAAGGTGATAGACCCTATCAATGCAGAGCTTCTGTTCAACAGCATGCTCCAGTCATTCGAGAAGCTTGAGGAGCTGCTTGGAGTGATGAATGAGAAGAGGATTGACTGGAGAAGAGACATCACAATCGATCTGATAAAGAGCTGCATCTCGTTGAATGAAGAGCTGTTCAGGAAGCTTGATGCATCAGGCCTGCCTAAGAAGACAGCGTCAGACATGGCTGCCAAGAAAGACATAATCACAGACAGGATAAGGAAGGACATAAACCACATCATGATAAAATCCTATGCAGAGATACAGAAGACGCTCAAGGCGCTTGAGAAATGATAAATAATTATTATGTACAATCAAGTGTCTCGGTTTTTCGATAGATTTTTATACATAAAATGATATACTTTGAATATGAGTGAAATTGAAACCATAGATAAGGCCGTAAGACTTGAAACTATAGTTGTTATGGCTGATACTTATTCTAAAGCACTTAATCTTATTCCAATTATTTGCAGCGGTTTAATCATCGCAGAAACAGGTTATTTTTTAGCCACAGGAGATCACATAATTCCAGGAGGTTCTGATAAAGAAGATGTAAATCTCCTTTTTGAGGGAATGGCTTTATGTATTGCAGGTTATGGGTATATTATAAGTAAGATATTTAAAGAATTGAGTGTCAGAACAAAACATAATTTAGATATGCTTAACCAGGAAATTGAACTTCACCGCCCCCTCTCCCCCAGTTACTTTCAATAAATTTATAATTCCGGCGTTTCTTCGCTTCATATATGAAATTAAGGCAGATTCCAGAGGACTTCTATGTAGAGGAGATCAATGAGTTTGACATCCTTCCGCATGGCAATTACAAGCTCTATTACGTCGAAAAGAAGGGAATTGAGACATTCAACCTACTCAAGTGCATATCGCAGGAGAACAGGATACCTGTCTCTGATTTCGGCATTGCAGGCCTCAAGGACAAATATGCTGATACAAAGCAGTACATCACAATCCCCTCAAAGTACGAGATAAAACAGCAAGATGACCCAAAAAATCAGGAAAAAAGGAATTTCAATGCAACATTCATGGGCCATGTCAACAAGGCAATAAGGGTCGGAGACCTTATCGGCAATAAGTTCAGGGTTGTTGTGAGGGATATAGTGAAGGGCGAGATAGAAGGCGTTATGCAGAAAGCCCAATCAATATCAACAATAGGGATGCCAAATTATTTTGATTCTCAGCGTTTCGGCAGCCTGACAGGCAGCGAGTTCATAGGAAAATGCGTCATAAAGAAAGATTATGAGCAGGCTGTAAAGATATTCCTCACAGAGCAGACAAAGTTTGAGAAGAGCCAGGTAAAGCTCGAGAAGAAGCTGATGCTCAAAAACTGGGGAAGATGGGATGATTTCTCAAGTATAAGGATAAACACACGATCACTTTTTGTCGTCAAGAAAGAGTATGACGAGACAGGGAGCTGGATAAGGGCTTACCAGAAAGTGTCTCCTAACCTAAGGGAGATGCACATTGCAGCATACCAGAGCTATCTATGGAATGAGTGCATAAAGGAACTGCTTCGTCAGACAGTAGACCTGGGAAATCTTTACGGCAAGAGGAATCCAAGCTGCCTGAGACATTCACCACAATAAGCGACGAGATAACTCTGTCTGACATGCGCTTCAGGGAAAGGAAGATAGTGGAGATGATACTGACTAAAGAGGACCTCTATCTGGATGATTTCCAGATAAAGAAAGAGACAGGCAATTTCTTCAAGGCAAACAACAGGCCGGTCATAATAAGGCCTGCAAAGTTCAGCATTTCAGAGCCAGAAGTCGACGAGCTGAACAATAGGCCAGGCAAAGCAAGGTTCAAGATAACTCTTTCATTCGAGCTCCTGAAAGGAAGCTATGCCACGATTGTCACAAAGAGATTGTTCGGGCAGTGAAAATTGCAAACGATATATTTAAGAAGATAATCTCTTTCTGAGTGTAATATGGGATTCAGAGTATTCAGGACAAAGACATTTGAAAAAGAGTTTGATAAGCTGCCTAAGAAAGAGCAGGAAGAGATTGACAAACTTGAGAAAAAGCTTTCTGAGAATCCATACTCAGGAAAACCCCTTGGTCTTGTCTTCTTCAGAGAGAAAAAACTGGATGGAAGAAGAATTTATTATCTTATTTATGATGATGTTGTAGTTATACTCATGGTTGCAATAAGTGATAAAAAGACGCAGCAAGCCACAATAGACGCCATAAAAGAGAAACTGGAAGAGTATCAGATAATTATAAAAGAAAATTTAGATAAGACTTAGCATACTCTCTTAATCCTGCCTGATTTTATATCCTCAAGACTGCTGACTAATTGGTTTAAGAAATCCTGATCCACTTCTTCATGCCTTTTTAGTTTCAGGTATTCTTCCTTTGTTATAGTAATAGTTTCAGCTGCCATATATGACCATATAGTCTCTCTTACTATTTATATCTTTCGATGCAGGAATTGATTTTTGATTTATCTCTCTTTCAGGGAATCATAAGGCTCTATGTCCTGGCCTAGTCCATTAAACGGGAAGGGCCTCATGTTTGTCGCAAAAGTCATATATCTGAGATATCTGTACATCTGGGTGTCCCATTTGTTGCAGAAATCCCCAAGAGTCTTGTTTCTCTTTGCTGTGAAGACAGCATAGAACCAGTGTATCACCACGACAAACTTGACCACAGCACCCCACAAGCTTATTATGATGCCTGAGATGATTCCGACTACAATCCTCATCAATGCCTCTTTTCTCTCAGTTTTCATTTTTGACCTCCTGATTGCATGATTTCTATATAACTTAAATGTACTGTACAAAGATATAAATATTGCGTAATATGTCCTGAAATCAGTCCATAACCCATAAACGCCTTGGCGTTTAGGGGTTCTGAAAACCATAGGTTTTCATAACCCATATAAACCCCTTGGTCTTTTATATACGCATGATCTCCAAAAACTCGATAAAGGGCCAGTTTGACGTCATTCTGTTCACAGCAGAGCATTATGATGACCATCCGCTGTCTCCTGCAGGTGTGATAGCCAGGGTGCTGGATGCAAAGGGATTCTCTGTGGGCATAATAGCAAAGCCCATAACAAAAGAGGATTTCAGGAGGCTTGGGCTTCCTAAACTATGTTTCTGTGTGACATCAGGATCAATAGATAGTATGCTGAACAACTACACTCCGCTGAAAAAAGAAAGGGAGAAGGATGAGCATTCAAAGTCATCAGAGATGCCGGACAGGGCAGTCATCTTCTATTGCAACAGGATAAAGGAATTCTTCAGGGAAAACAAGGATGCAGTGATAGTCATAGGCGGAATCGAAGCATCGTTAAGAAGATTCGGCCATTATGATTATTGGGATAACAATCTTAGAAAGAGCATACTGCTTGATTCAAGGGCAGATATCTTGGTTTACGGCAATGGAGAGAAGCAAATAACTGAGATTGCAGAGAGATTGAGAAAGATCAATGGCAGCAATAAGATTGCAGAAGAAAGGAAAGAAGAGATAAAAAATATTCTTAAAGGAATAGAAGGCACATGCGTAATGAGCAAAGAGCTTCCAAAAGATTTTGAGCACCTTCCTTCATTTCAGGACATAAAAGACGAGAGAAAAGGCAGGATGAATTTCTGCAGGATGCAGATCAAGTTCTCGAACTGGAAGAATCTTGCTCAGGAATACGATAATAATTATGTCCTGCAGTACAAGTATCCAGAATACACAACGCAGGACCTTGACTGGATCTATTCACTGCCTTACTCAAGGAAACTGAACCCTAATTCACTGCTGAAAATGGCAGAGTTCTCTGTGATAACCCACAGAGGATGCATCGGAAAGTGCAATTTCTGCTCAATAGCACTGCATCAGGGAGATAAGATAATATCAAGATCAGAGAGAAGCATACTTGATGAGATAAAGAACCTGACAAAACATCCTGATTTCAAGGGATACATCGATGATCTGGGAGGCCCAAGCGCAAATATGTATAGTATGGACTGCGAGACAGGAGAAGCTGCAGGATGCAGGAATGACTGCCTGAACTGTGTCAGCCTCGATAAAAGCCACAAGAAATTAATCTCTCTGCTCAGGAAAGCAAGGCAGATAAAAGGAGTCAAGAAGATATTCATACGCAGCGGAATAAGGTATGATCTTGCAGTGAACAGCAGGGATTACATAAGAGAGATATCTGAGCATCATATCTCAGGCTGCCTGAAGATCGCGCCTGAGCATTTTTCCCAGAAAGTGCTGAAGCTTATGAACAAGGATGTGAAGGGATTTGAGGAATTTCAGAGATTATTTTATGAATCAAATAAGCAAAAAAAACAGACTCTGAAATATTATCTCATGATAGGCCATCCTGGCGATGATATGGCTGAGATAGCAATAATGAAGCAGAATATAGGGAAACTGAAGAACCTTGAGCAGTTCCAATTCTTTACACCAACGCCGATGACAGTCTCATCATGCATGTACTGGACTGGCCTGAATCCGTTCACGATGGAGAAAGTGAATGTTCTGAGAGACTATGGCGCAAAGAAGCAGCTGAAGAGGGTGATGCTTGAGATGATACAGCCAAAGAAAGAGAATAAAAATAAATAACGCTGTAATATAGAATATAAAGCGAGACAAAATGATTCCAATACTCACAAAAAAGACAGCAGACAAGATACTGAAGGCAAAGGCAGGAAAAGGCGCAATAGAAGTTACAGTCTCTCTGGATCTTGGCCTGTCCAGCTCAAAAGTGATTGTCGAGGGAGAATCTGTCATCATAGACCGCATTAAGATTGCTCTGTCGGACATAAAAAGGATAAAAGAGGATTTCTGCTATTATCTAAATGATGGAAAGCTTGAGAAAGTCGCGTTCTTCTCTCCTGAATCAAACCTGTACTACAAGCTTTCTGCTACAAAGGACTGGCCGACGATAAAGCTCTCTTCTGTTCCCATGCACAGGCACATAAAGATATCTCCCAAAGAAGACACAGAGACAAAGATAAAAGAGATAATGCCTGTAAAAGGCACTGTGCTGGATACCTGCTGTGGGCTTGGCTACACTGCGATAATGGCATCAAATCAGCCTGATGCTGTAAAAGTCGATGTCTTTGAGAGAGATGATTATGTCCTGCATATTGCAGGATTAAATCCATATTCTCAGGCATTGTTCAGCTCAAAGAAAATAGAGCTGCATAAAGAAGATGTTTCTAAGGGCATAAAGAAATTCAAGGATGAGTCTTTTGATAAAATCATCCATGATCCGCCTACATTCAGGATATCGCCTGATCTTTATTATCCAGCGTTCTACAAGCAATTGTACAGGGTGATGAAGAAAGGAGGCATATTGTATCATTATGCACCAAACCCTGGCAAGACAAAAGGAAATGAGTTCTATAAGCTGATAATAAGGACTTTGATGGAATCAACTAAATTCAAGGATATAGAATACCATGAAGCATCAAGCGGAATAAGGGCTGTGAAATGATGAGATATGATTGGATGAGGCATGATTGATGATAAGATATGACTGCAAGAACTGCAAGAGAGATGTGCATTGCTGTATCTTCAAGAATCCTTCTCAGTTTGCTTTTGTGGGCCTGAAGCATGCAAAGCTGATAAAACAAAGGATACATAAGGATTATGATCAGTTCCTTGATTATTCTCCTCTGCCGAAGAATGTAGTGAAGGCACTCAGAAATTGCGATCCCTGCCTTGAAGGCGCGCTGAGATATTCTCAGCTGGACAGGAAAAAAAGGCTTATCAGGCTGAAGGCAAAGAAAGATAGAAGATGCATATTCCTCGATGATTCTAGCAGGTGTGAGATCTATGACATACGGCCGAACATCTGCAGGATATTCCCATTCTGGGCAATAAGACTGAACAATGGGAAGCTTAAGATCATAACGCATGATTTAGATCCTTCCTGCAGTGCAGTCAGATCACTGAACATATCTCGTATCTCTCCAAAGGATGCCTCAAATATCAGGAAAGTGATGAAAGACATAGAAAAAGAAGATGCCTATTACAAGAAAAATATTGCGAAGTTCTGGAAAAACGTGCAACAACCGCGAACTTAATAAATCCCCTCTTGTTTATACCCTATATCTATACAGCAATCTGTATAGCAAAAAAAGCCCATGAAAAAAGAGATACAGGCACTCAGCGAAAGAGAGAAGAAAGAGAGAGTAAAGAGAAGCCTTAAGTATTCTATATTTGACGGCTCTTATTATGCTGCAATGGTCGGCTTCGGCGAGTCATTCTTCACAGCATTTGCAGTCTTTTTGAAAGCCACGAACTTCCAGATAGGCCTCATCGGATCCCTGCCTCAGGCTCTTGGAGCTGCTCTCCAGATATTCTCAAACAGGCTGATACATATCTTCGGTTCGAGGAAAAGGCTTGTCTGCACTCTTGCACTGCTGCAGGGCCTGATGTATATCCCTGTTATGCTGACTTTCTACTTCGCTAAATTCAGCGTATTCTATCTGATACTGTTCATCTCGCTTTATATGATATTCGGCTCGATAATAAATCCTGCGTGGAGCAGCTGGATGGGGGATCTTGTTGACGAGAACAAAAGAGGATCTTACTTCGGGAAGAGGAACAAGATAACAGGCATGGTTTCCTTTGTGACATTCGTGATTGCAGGATTCATGCTGCAGAATTTCTCTGATGGGGCAATGATGCAGTATGCAGGATTTGCCATGCTCTTTGTTGTAGCATTTGTCTCAAGGATATTCTCTTTTGTCTATCTTTTCAAGCAGTATGAGCCTCCATACA
>JAPLZS010000174.1:0-2717 GCA_026394915.1 Candidatus Woesearchaeota archaeon
CTGTTTCCAGGGAAATTCGCTCACTCCTCAAAATATACCAAAATGCACATATCCTGGAACAATAAACTCAAAATGCACAGTTGAGCAGAAAGATAAGATGGTATTGTGCAACAAGGAAAAAGAGACATGCAGATCAGGTGCATGCGTGCTTATAGCATTACTGCCTTGCAGCGATACTGACGGCGGAAAGGCATATGACAGGGCAGGTGTTGTGACTGACGGCCTGGAAAAGGTCTATGTCGACAACTGCGAGGATGACAGATGGCTCTATGAGAGATACTGCAGCCATGGCACAAAAGGAGAGGGCCTTACAGATGAATACCAATGCGAAGGCAAGTGCTCAAACGGAGCATGCGTTCCTAAGAATGATTAAAGACGAAGAATAACTCTGATTAAACTTTTCTTTTTTATTTGTTTTGTTATTTAAAGCGCACATTTTTCCATTCATTTCATAATATGCAGGATCTGCAGGATGATGAATATTATCAGCGCGAGTATGCCTAGTTTGAGCAGGAACTTGACTGCCCAGGCTATGATTGACACTGCTATAAGCACTACGACCAGCACAATTATTGCAATCAAGAGCATGTCTATCATGATATAGGGTATATGCAGCAGCCTTTTATATTTTATTGTGTTCTATCATATTCTATTGTGTTTTATGATTTTTATTAAATTTTTATGCCCGGCAACCAGCAAAATTTATAAACAAGCCCAGAAAACTATATATCAGCCATATATGAAATCATATGCATGATATGGCGACTGAAAACAAAAAAGTCGAGAGATAAGCCGGTCAAAAGCTTGCTTATGCTGGAGATGAGAACCAAGTTCTTATTCTTCATAGCCCTATGAAAGGCAGAACTCGCAGGAGAGAAAAATGGCAAGGATGTATTCGAGAAGGAGAGGTGTGTCTGGCTCAAAGAAGCCGATAAACAAGACTAGGACATGGATAAGGTACAAGCCAAAGGAAGTCGAGCTATTGATATTCAAGCTCGCAAAAGAAGGCAAGTCCTCATCAGAGATAGGCCTGATACTGAGAGACACTTATGGAATACCTGATTCAAAGTTCATCACAAAGAGAAGGGTCACTGCAGTGATGAAAGAGAAAGGGATAGCAAGAGAGCTTCCTGAAGACCTTCTCAACCTGATAAAGAGATCAGTCAAGATAAGGAAGCATAGAGAAGAGAACAAGAAGGACATGAGCGCTCTCAGGGGCATGCAGATCACAGACTCAAAGATAAAGAAGCTGGTAAAATACTACAAGATTACAAAAGTCCTTCCTATGGACTGGAAACTTGACACCAAGAACATGAGAATGTATTCTGAGCAATAGAGATAATGCTGGGATTTCATGATTATGGAAAAGTATGACCTTTTCAGGGAAAGCATAAGATCTGCTGCAGAAAGATTCAAGAGCCTTGTCCGCAATGATTTTGCAAGAGTGATAAGCCATCTTGATGCTGACGGAATAAGCGCAGTGTCGATAATGATAAAGGCTCTTGACAGGGAGAACATAAAATACACAATATCCATTGTGCAGCAGCTGAATCCTGACATCCTCAGGGAGCTTGCAAAAGAAGGCCATGACACTTATATCTTCACTGATCTTGGCAGCGGCAACATAAAGGAGATTGCAGAGATCCTTGCAGGAAAGAATATAATCATACTTGACCATCATGATATGGCTAATTCTTATGAGGAACTTAAGGAAAGCGGAGTCATAACATCTGATGAGAATAAGACAGACCAGACCAATCTGCTGTTTGTCAATCCGCACATCTTCGGCATTGACGGCGGAAATGAGATAAGCGGCGCAGGCGTTGTCTATCTTTTCTCAAAACAGCTGAATCCCTTGAATATTGACATGGCCCACATTGCAGTCGTGGGGGCAATAGGCGATGTGCAGGAGAACAAAGGATTCCTTAAGCTCAATGCAGACATACTTGGAGATGCGATAAACCAGGGAATGATAAACATAAATGAAGGCCTGAGGGCATTCGGAGTGCAGACAAGGCCATTGCACAAGCTGCTTGAGTACAGCACAGACCCATTCATACCGGGAATCACAGGAAGCGAGAGCAATTCAATAGAATTCCTGAACCAGATAGGGATAGAAGCGCAGAGCAATGGGGCATGGAGAAAGCTCAATGATCTTTCTGATGAGGAATCAAAGAAACTGATTGCAGCCATCATAGTCAGAAGGATAAATGAGAATAATCCGGATGATGTGCTGGGGTATAATTATCTGCTCACAAAAGAAGAAGAAGGCTGCCCATTGAAGGACGCAAAGGAATTTGCGACACTGCTCAATGCATGCGGAAGGCTTGACAAGGCATCATTGGCGATAGGCGCATGCATAGGCGATGAGAAGCTGAAGAGAAAGGCATTGCTCCATCAGCAGGAATACAAGAAAGAGATCGTGAAGGCAATGAACTGGTACAGGGATAACAAGACAGGCAAGCACATAATAAAAGGCAGCAATTATGTCATAATAAAGGCAGAACACAATGTGATGCCTTCCATGATAGGGACAGTCGCATCAATGCTCACAAAATCAAATGAATTCAAGGAAGGCACTCTTGTGATGGGCCTTGCAAAAGACAAGGACAACATGACAAAGGTCTCGCTGAGGATCTCAGGAAGGAACGAGGAAACAGACCTGACAGAGGTCGTGAGAAGGATAACAGAGATTGCAGGCGGAGAGGCAGGCGGCC
>JAPLZS010000174.1:2796-5818 GCA_026394915.1 Candidatus Woesearchaeota archaeon
TGAGGAGAAGTTCATAGAGACTGCAAAACTGATATTTGAGAAAAGGGTTCTTGCAAGATAATTTAAAGGGCAGATATCTTAGATAGTTTGATATGCCAGAGATTTGATATTGAAAACACTATTTTCTGGTGGTTAGCAATATTTATATACGCTTCTGCCTATTCAGGTTAATATGAAACATAATCTGAGAAGACACGAGCTGATGGGACTATTGTTCATATTCCTTGCAGCTACATGCATCGGAATCGGGCTGTATTTCACTCTTATGGGCGCAATAGGAAGGCCATTGCTAAGGCAGTCAACTGATTATTTCCTCAAGGGAAAGGAGTTCATATTATTCCCATTGTTCTACGGCGTAGGCGCACTGCTCTGGGAACTCGGAAAGATTGAGATAAAAGAGGCTACGCCAGGCAAGATAAGAGAGGGTGAAGAATGAAACTATCAGCAATGCCAAAGAAGACCTTTGTGAAAGAGATTGAAGATTTTGAGAAGAAAGAAGTGAAGAAGATAGAGGAAGAGGTACAGTACGGAACAAAAGAGCTCATAACAGGGATACTTATAGGGATAGTCATTGGATTCATAATCTCTGCCATATTCCTGAAATAATTAATCATTTCTCTGATCCTATTGTTTATCCATGCCTACAGCACATTTTATGGCCTGTCAGGCATTATGCTGATTAAACCAAAATATTTATTAATGCTGTTGCAAAATATGACGTTATGGCTGAATCAGATGGGTCATTGAAAAAAAAGGTTGAGGTAGGATTTGGAGAGATTATCATCCTTTCGCTGATCCTGATTGATATCCTGGAATTCATGAATGTGCTTCCATATGAGCTTAACTATGTCAACAATGTCGTTGAATGGATAGGCCTCATATACCTTCTTTACCAGGCAGATCTAACTGAGATATTCTTCGGCTACAAGGACAAGAAGATAGACGCTCTCCTCATACTGTCCTATTTCCTTTATTCATTCCTTGTTCCATTGTACACATTCATAATGGATCATGCCTATGAACTGCAGACATGGACATTCTATGCAGGAGCGATACTGCTCATGATAATAGCTACGCTTAATCTCTTCCTCAACTTTGAGGTGAAGAAACCGAGCATCATGGCAATGATGCACGAGGAGGGAAGGCCGGCAGACTTCATGGACAGGCTCAAGAGGACAATAACATCTTTCATGATCTTCGTGTTCTTCTTCATCTTTGTGTTCAACCTGATGATGGAATGGCTTGCATGGGCAGTTGAGAGCTCCATAACTGTAATCGCCATATTCGTATATATCTTCCTTTTCATAAAATATTCCAAGAGACTCAAGGAGACAAATATTATCTATAAGATTGGAGACAGCACATCGGACTTCTACACAAATTTCGTAAAATCATTCCAAGAAAGAGCCACGATAATGACAGGAGTGACAGGCATTCTTGTACTGCATCTGCTCACAGACGGAGGCATATTTGTCCTGCCATACATACTCAACAGCCAGATAAAGTATTTTGCAGACCTTGGAGTAGGCCATGAGACAATACTGGCTCTTGCAAGGGAATCATTGGCGCATGCAGGGACATGGCTCGCAAAAGGGCTTGTCATGCTGGGCTATTCTTTCAATTCTATTGCAGCAGTGCTTCTTTTCTTGGGCCCTGCATTCATATGGTATGGACTTTACAGCAGGAAAAAGATGCACATACCCAAGATTGTCTATTTCCTTTTCTTCTCTTCTGTGTCTTATCTTATTCTGAATCCTGTGCTTGGCATAAAGAGGCTGAGCATGAGCGACATTGTCGGAGTTGATATATTCACAAAGAGTCTTCCAGCATCAGATGTGAACAGCATGATTGTATATTCTGCGATTGCATTGGCAATCGGAGCGATCGCATTTGCGATGAGATACAATAATTCGGCAAAAAGGATTGTCAAATGGATTGCATTCTCAGGAACAGGGCTCTTGTTCTGCTATTATATAATGCTGTACTCGATAGATATCATAATGGCCTATTGGGGCACTATAGTCGCAGGAGCGCCTTCATTCATACTCTTCTATTATGTGATATTCCTGATCGCCACATTCTTCTTTTATTTTGGAGGCGGCCTTTACTTTGTCTATATGTCGCTTTATAATCTTCATAAGAAAGAGGTCTGAATACTGTCTGTTATGCTCCTGCCTCCGGAATCTCCTTGATTATTATTATGGGCCTCTTCTTTATCCTCATGAAGACTGCGCTGCCTTTCAGCTCAACCTGCTTCCATGTGAATGTGTTCTCCTTGATGCTCATATAGTTGAATTTCATTTTGTTTTACATGCTCCCTTTGCATGCTAAGCTCTTATCCCGAAGTTCAATATCCCCCAGCTTCCTCCGCCGACTGAAAGAATTATCGAGCAGAGTATCACAAACATGAAGAATCCCGGGTTGAACCAGCCCATCATATATTTGAAAATAATGAACCAGTAAAAAGGCACTGAGGTGATATAGACTGCCTTTTTACATAGCCCATTAAAAAAAGAACGCAATCTGCTCCTTCTGGTCTGTTTCTCATAGACCTCAAGGCTGAGCCTGAGAGTCTCTGCATCCTTGGCCTGCTCCTTAAGCTCTTCAAGCGAGATGTATCCCATATCTTCTATTCTCTGTTTCATGATCTGCTCCGGCTCTTAAAATTAAAATGCAAAGCTGCCCGCCCCCACGCAGACAGCCCGCATCTTTAAACCACCCCTCGTGGAAAATATGAACTTATAACAATATATTGTCATCTTATATCATCATCTACTCATTGCTCTCACTGATATCATCATCTTCATGCTTTCTTTTATCCCTTTTCAGAGAAAAGAATAAGGCAATGGAACCAAAGGAAATCCACTGCCCTCTTCACCTCTTTTCCCCCACGCATAGTGTGATCGTGATCTTTAGTTATTTTTAGTTATTTGATCTGCCTGATTTATTATTCCTGATTGAGATTCTCATATCGAATCCCTTATGATCTTAATCGCCTTGTTCTTCAATGCCTTATCAAGGC
>JAPLZS010000174.1:5838-8863 GCA_026394915.1 Candidatus Woesearchaeota archaeon
CACTGTTATCTTCCTTGTCTTCTTCTTCGCTGTTGCCAGCCATCCGACCTCTGATTCTATAAGCCCCATCCCTGTGAGCTCGATCAGGAAAGATCTCACTCTTCTATCAGACAATGGTTTGACATTGTATGACTCGCACTCTTCAAGGTATAGCTTGAATATGTCAGAGCCTGCCATCACATGATCCTCATTCTTGAGTATGGAAAGATAAATCAGTTTCTGGTGCTGCGTCAGTGAAGCCACTATGCCGAGCATCTGGTCTATCTCAAGGTTCTTGTCTGCCTCATCAACAAGGTCCAGTGTTATCTTGCTTCTCTTCTTTGATATCGCTATCTTTGCGCAGGCATCCAGCATCTCCATGCCCTTCCTTGCATCACCATTCCTCTGCGATTCTATCTCTGCTACCTTCTTTATCACTGCGTCTGTTATCACTCCAGGCTTGAAGGCTATCTTTGCCCTCTCCCTGAGTATGTCGAACAATTCGTCAGATGTGTAAGGCGAGAATATCACCTTCACCCTGCCTAGGGTAGACTGAGTCTTCGGCTTGATGTAGTCCCCCACTCTTACATCATTGGATATCACAAGCGATGATATCTTTGCCTTCACATCATTGTTGACCCTGCTCAACCTGTATAATATGTCGTCTCCACTCTCCTTAAGGACATAATCAACCTCATCAAGTATTATCAGCACATGAAGATCTTCCTTGTCAAGCAGCTTGTTGAACTCGCTGATTGCCTTGGATCTTGTCCACCCCATTCTCGGGTACTCGACATCCGGGTTGAGCTGGCTCAGTATTCCGGTAAGGATCACTGTCTCTGTCCTGTTCTCAGAACAGTTTATGTACGCTGTCTTCAGCTCAATCTTCTTCTTGTCTGCCTCGCCTCTCAGCTCCTTCATGAGGTCCATTATCAATCCTGTCTTGCCTGTGCCAGGCGTGCCGTAAACGAATACACAGCTGACAGCAGATCCCATCAGTATAGGCGCAAGCTCCATTATGAGCTCATTTTTCTGGCTTGTCCTGTGAAGAAATCCCGTAGGAGGCTCAAGCGAATAAAGCACATCCCTCCTGTTGTATATGGGATTCTTCAGCACTGATGCGAATGTCACTGATTCTGTCTTTGGCTCCATTTTCTCAAACCAACCCCTCAGGAAACCACGATTGTTTTCCTGCATGTCCTCGTAAACATCAGTAAAGCATGGGAGATATATAAACCTTTTGGTTTTTGCTTCCCCTGTTTCCGATACTTCCGATACTGACATGGCTTCCAATATAGCATAAGCTATACTGGTAGGCGGAATGGTTCTGGGATAGTTATTAAGAAATACAACAATAATTAAAAGGCGACAATCAAATCACAATCGCATGAAGCTTTATCCTCTCCTCAACGACAGGAATTCAGTGAATGTTCTAAAGATATTGTATGACAATGAGACAAAGAACAAGAACTCATACACTCTGAAGCTTTCTGAAGTTAAGAAAGCAATAGGCCTCTCATCCTATCCAAAGGAATCTGCTCTGCTTCTTTCAACGTACGGCCTGATAGCCCTTGATTACGTCGATAATGATTACATTGTGAGCATCACAAACAAGGGAAAGGAATTCATCGAGATATTTGACCAGCTTGTTGACATCTTCAAGCCAAAGACCGTGGGAGAGAAATCTGTGAGCATAAGATATGAGCTGACTGGCCAGGAAAAAAGGATCCTTGTTATGGCTTACAAGATAAGCAAGGAGACTGGCAGGGATTTCATCCCATTGAATCTCATTGTACAGGAAATCTATCCCTATAATCAGCAGGGCAAGGCCAGCACTGTGTCGAGATATATCTCAAAGCTCGAGGAGATAAAGCTCATGGAAAAGAAGAAAGAGGGAAGGAATATTTTGGTTTCTGTCACAGAGCAGGGCTTCAAGACAATACGAGAGCAGTATCTGAAGGGATTGATGCAGTGAATGATATGATTGATATTCAGAAATAATTGATTCTTATGTCTGATGATCATACAACCTGTTGAATAATTTATGGTCTCTTAGGGATTCATGGAGATGATCAGGAAAAATGCACCCTTTTATACTTGAGAAATCAAATCCAGATTTTATGTTCAAGATGAGATATTTCAACAGGTATCCAAGACAGCCGTATCCTGGAGACGCTCTTTCTCCTGAAAGGGTGTGGTCATTCCATGCGAATTCTCCTGCGAAATGGATATGAGTTATATTTGCTGTTTCCACAAAAGATGTTATCCTATTTATGTCTTGTTTTGATTTGTCTTCTCCGACAAATCTTATCAGTTCTGGATGATTATTCTTCGTTATGATCCTGATTGCATTTTTTGGGATCGCTACAGGATATTGGATGCCTCCATTATGTGCATCATCTTCAATTGCAAGTATGACACAGTCTTCTGCTGATAATGACGCTGCAAAATCTCTTAAATTTGAGAGATATCTGGAATAATCACCATAATATGTGTGCCTTGGAGTAGATTTTGTATGCGCTTCAACACTGCCAGGATGCACAATAAAGTAAGCATGATCGGGCACATTATCCATATCAAACCCTGCTGGAAATGGATTAAAATGAGAAGGAGGTATCACTCTGCATAATTCTTCTAATCTCATTTTTGAAGACCCTTATCCTGTTTATAATGATCAATCTTGATACTTCAAAGGCATTCTGATAGAGGTTACGTGCGCCTATCAATCAAGAATCTGTCTTCCCAGTCTCTTAATTTGCTTTGAGTTATATCATCAAACTTGCTTTTGATTATATCAGCAGAAGGGATTATGATAAGAGGCTTAACATATGATAATTTCTCACCTGCATAATCATTAAGATTGTAACCTGTCACCTTAGCAAGTATGCATATCTTTTCAGGACTTCTGCTTATTGCATCGATTATGAAATCCTCCTGCCTTGCAAGATTCTCAAGCCATGATGAATTGAAGAAATGGAATCTTGTTGATCCTGCCAATCTATGATATAAATCTTCCGGAAAGGGGACGGAGGGTGAGTATGGTCTT
>JAPLZS010000141.1 GCA_026394915.1 Candidatus Woesearchaeota archaeon
ATCAACGCCCCTTTCTGCTGATTTTCCGAGCAGATCCTCTATGAATTTCCTTACAGCAGGCATTCTTGTAGGCCCTCCTACAAGGATTATCCTGTCAACGCCTTTCCTGTCGATCTTTGCATCTTTCAGTGCCTGCTCAACAGGATGCTTGCATTTCTGGATCAATGGATCAATCAGCTGCTCAAGCTTTGCCCTTGTTATCTTCACTGCAAGATGCTTCGGCCCCTTGTCTGATGCAGTTATGAAAGGCAGGTTTATGTCTGTCTCCATTGTCGTTGAAAGCTCAATCTTTGCCTTCTCTGCTGCTTCTCTCAGCCTTTGTAGAGCAGTGTCATCATCCCTCAGGTCAATGCCTTCTTTTTTCTTGAACTCCTCTGCAAGATGGTTTATGATTGCATTGTCCATGTCTGTTCCGCCGAGCTGTGTGTCTCCTGAAGTGGATTTCACCTCAAAGACTCCGTCGCCGAACTCCATGATTGTCACATCAAGCGTCCCTCCGCCGAAATCAAACACGATTATCTTCATCTCCTTGCCTGACTTGTCTAGGCCATAAGCCAGTGATGCTGCTGTCGGCTCATTGACTATCCTGACAACTTCAAGGCCTGCAATTGTTCCTGCGTCCTTTGTGGCCTGCCTCTGATCATCGTCAAAATAAGCAGGCACTGTTATCACTGCTTTTGTTATTGGTTCTCCTATGAACTCCTCTGCGTCCTTCTTTATCTTCTGCAGTAGGTATGCAGAGATCTGCTGGGGAGTGTACTCCTTTCCATGCACCTTGTACTTGAACTTTGTGCCCATCTTCCTCTTTGCAGCCATTATGGTGCCTTCTGGATTCGAGATGGCCTGTCTTCTTGCAGGTTCGCCTACAATCATCTGGCCTTCTTTTGTGAAAGCAACAACTGATGGAAATGCTTTTCCATAAGCAGTTGTCCCCTCTGCAGAAGGTATTATTACAGGCTTTCCTGCCTGCAGCACAGATGCTGCTGAATTGCTTGTTCCTAAGTCAATCCCTATTATCTTCTCTTTTTTTGAGTTTGCTTTTGTTTTTTCTTCCATTTTTTCAATCCTCCGTAATGATCATCCGAAATATGAAGGGCTTATTGTCTTTTTCTTTGACTCATTCTCCTTTGCCTTCTTTCCTGCTTTTTTCATTCCTTCTCATAATCCCCCAAGACCTTTGCAAGGAGCTCGTTTATCTTCTTTGCATGGTAAGGATCGACTATCACCACATTGTGCTCCATATGGAGAACTAATCCTTCATTGCTCCTTGGATCAACCCTCGGAGTTATGTTCTTGAAATCAAAGATGAAGTTCATCGGGCTGAAGTTTATCGAGACTTCATGGGAGAAAAAAGAGTCCCCTTCCTTGATTGTCATGTTTATGTTCTTTGCTTCTGTCTTTTCCATTTTTTCTGTCTTATCCATTTTTTACCACCTTGTTCAATAATTCTTCATGCATGATCCCGTTTGATGCTACAAACTTTTCCATTTCAAGATTCCATCTTTTTCCGGAATAATCTGTCACTCTTCCTCCTGCTTCCTCTACTATAAGGCATGATGCAGCATAATCCCAGGGCTTTGCAAACATCCCTATAGATGATTCATAGATTCCGCATGCAACTGCGCAGAATGCGAATGTTGCAGCGCCTTCGATTCTCACTTTTCTCATGAGGTCAATGTATCTGCTGAATATCTCAATCTGCTCCTCTTTTTCCCTATGGAAAGCACATCCATAAGTCGCCATTGTGTCTGATGTCTCTGGCTTTCTGTTTGAAACCTGTATCTTCTGGCCATTTCTCTCTGCTCCTTTGCCTTTCTCTGCAGTAAACATCCAGTCAATCATGGGAAAATATACAACGCCCATCACAACCTCTCTTTTATGGGCTAGCGCAATCGATATGCCGAATGTAGGGTGGCCATGGATATAATTCCTTGAGCCGTCAATAGGGTCAATTATCCACATATAATCTGAATCAATGTTGTTGTTTCCGGATTCCTCTGCAAGTATTGCATGGCCAGGATAATCCTGATTTATCTTATCCTTGATCAGCTTTTCAACAGCAAGATCTGTCTTGCATACCAGCTGGCTTTTGTATTGCTAATCTTTTATATCATACTGGGTTATCTTGTTGAAGTTCTTCTTTGCAATCACAGCGGCTTCTTTTGCAATGCTGACTGCGAATTGTTTTGCTTTGTTTAGGTCTATCATTTCTTTCCTTGATTCTTTATTTGTCATTTTTATACCTCGATTGTTTCCCCATTCCTGATTATCTTATATTTGAGATCTGTCTTCTTGATATATCCTTCAAATCTCTCTGTTCCTGTCAGATGCCTTAGTCCATCATAATGCATTGGAATGACTAATCCCGGCTTTATCATCTCGCACCATTCAACTGCTTCCTTTGGCTCAAACACTACTCCGTTGCCGCATATTGGGATAAGAAGGATATCTGTCTTAAGGTCTGTGTAAAAGCCTATTGTATCGCTTGTGTGATATATTCTCTTATTCTCTGATTCTATTAGATAACCATTGTTTTCTTTAGGGAAGTTTATGTCAAGCATGTCTGATTTGTATCCATGCAATGCTTTTACAACATCAATCTTAACCCCTCCTTCTTTCATTGTGTTTCCTACTTTTACAACATTACACTTTATGCCTTCTTTTTTTAATATCTCTTCTACTTCTTTATTGCAGTAAATCTTCATCTTTAGATTATTTTTCTGAATGACCTTTAATGCCTCAGGAAAGCAATGATCATGATGCCTGTGGGTCAAGAGCAAGATATCAATATCCTTGAATTGCCCTGGATCTAATCCTTCAACTTTCTTGTCAAAGACATACTTCCCAGGATCAATCAATATCCTCTTCCCATTTGTCTCAATCAAAAAACAGCTTTGCGCATGTTTGGTCAGTTTCATTTTTACCTCTCACCTGAATATCTTGTATGTTATTATCTTCCTGAGCTTTTCCTGGTCTTTTATCAGGTCATTCAGCTCTGCTCCTAGCAGCGTCTTGCCTCCGCACTTGAGATAGACTGCAAACTGCCTCACTGACTCTGGATCATTCTCATTCAGATGATAATTTAGCATGAACCAAAGGTTCAGCCTCTCGCCGTGCTCTGTGCAGTTCCCTACTTTGCACTGCAATGGCTTGGCTTCCTGTATTGAGCATGAGTTGTCAGGCTTCATGAAAACACATTTTCCATAGGGCTTTCCCTCTTCTCTTATCAGCTTTGGCCTGAACAGTATTGTGTTGAACTTCTCAACTGCCTCAAGGTATCTTTGTTCGACCTCTTTCTCATCCATCTTCAGGAACTCAGCTATCTTCTTAAGATCCCCTCTTGCAAGGCATCCAGAGCCGTGCCTGCAGCAGTGGCCACACTTGCTGCAGACCTGTCCTAATTTCAGGACTTCACTTAGAGGTGTTTTTCGGTTGATTATGATTTCTGACTTATTCTCCGGATTATTCTTTGATTCACTTTTTTCCATTGTTCTTTGTCACCTTCACCTTTGAGTGCCTGAGCACCCTGTCGCAAAGCATATATCCTTTCTGGAATTCCTCGGTTATGATATTGTCTTCCTTGTCTGATTTCTCTGTCATCAGCACTTCGTGCAGATTGGAATCAAACTTCTTTCCGACAGCATCTATCTTCCTGACTCCTTCTTTGTGGAGCATGACAATAAGCTCAGTATAGATCATGTCCATTCCTTTGACAAACTCGTCTTTCCTTTCTTTTCCTTTGAGCGCAATCTCAAATGTGTCTACCAATGGAAGGAGTTTCCTCAGCATGTCTGCTTTTGTATAGAGACAAAAATCTGCTTTTTCCTTGTCTACTCTTTTCTTGTAGTTCTCGAACTCTGCCTGAAGCCTCTGGAGAGTCTCTATCAGCTCTTTTTCTTTTCTCTGCTGCTTTTGCTCATGAGTCTCTTCTTTTTCAGCAGGTATTGTCTTCTGCTCTTTTTTTTGCTCTTCTTTTTGATTTTCTTTTGATTCTTTTTGGATTTCTTCTTTCTTTGACATATTTTGCACCGGGTATGAATTTGGTATATAATTTCTTGTTCTCTCGTTGACCTTAGGTCAACCTGAACTATTAGAAATCAACACTAGTATATAAAGGTTGTGAAAGTGATATCCCAGATATATCAACCCAAAGTTATTTAAACTCTGTTGACCTTACATCAACACCGAGGTAAAAATAGGCATAATATAAGCAAAAAACAAGAAAATGGTTGAGATAAGGCATCAGCGCATAACAATAATAAGATATAGAAGGCCTGAAAAAAAAGATATAAACGACAAGCTGCAGTTCTTCGGCAACAGCCTCGGCCTATTCGGAGAGAGGGACAAGGACAAGTCATGCTTCAGGATATTCATAGAACTTCTCAAGGCAACAAGGAAGAACATGGCAATCAGCTCTGATGATATGGCATTGAAGACAGAATTGAGCAGAGGGACTGTTGTGCATCATCTGCACAGGCTGATGGAATCCGGCCTTGTAGTGCAGGACTCCGGCAGATATATCCTGAGATCAGGAAATTTGAATGCAGTCATGGAAGAGATCCAGAAAGATGTTGACAGGACATTCAATGACCTGAAAAGAATCGCTTCTGATATTGACAAGGGTGTTGGATTATGAAATTAATCTCTTAATATTCTTATTTTAGCTATTTCTTCTATAGAATCCCATTTTTTTCTTGCAACAGTCCTGCATCTCTGGCATAGATAATCATCTTTCTCCTGAGGATTACTGTTCATGACACAGTCTCTTTCATCAGACCCTATTATGTGATATTCTCCGCCTTCATCATACATTGAGGAGAATTTGTCGTGATGATAATAAGAAAGCGTAAGCAGATGTCCTATTTCATGCTTTGCAACCCTTTTTGTCTCTTCTATTCCGAAGCTGTTCAC
>JAPLZS010000128.1 GCA_026394915.1 Candidatus Woesearchaeota archaeon
GCAGTGATAAATAAAACTAATCAGAAACAATATATACAATAAATTGACTTATATCTTCTCTGCAAGGATGAATAATCTTCTTCCATTGTTTCCTATGAACAGGTCATCTAGCATAAAGATATAATAAAGGAGGTAAGATAAGATCTTCTTTATCATGCCTGGCTTTCCCATGACCTTTTCTGGCTTTGACCTTCCGAGGAAGAAATAATAGATGTCATACATGAAACAGCCCCATGCAAAGCCTTCTTTTATCCTGAATCCTGCTCTCTTTACATCATTTTCAAATTCTTTTTTCTCATATCTCCTGAAATGCATAGCATACTTGTCATGCTCTGTCCAGTATCTCATTGAATGAGGCACTGTGATAAGAGTTTTGCCTCCTTTTTTCACAAGGCCTGCAATGTTATCAAGCGCTTTCCTGTAATCATCAACATGCTCCAATACTTCAGAGCATACAACAACATCAAACCTCCTCTTTGGCAAAGTCTTCCTGTCAAGAAGGTCTCCCACAAAAAGGTCTGAAATGAATTCCTTGCCTTTTGCAAGCTCTATTGCCTTGTTTGAGATGTCAAAGCCGTATAATCTGAAGCCATCCCTGTCTTTTTTTCCTTTTTTTTCCTTTTTTTGGCCTATTCCTGCAAGTATTGAGAGGAAATTGCCGTCTCCGCAGCCCACATCCAGCACAGAACCCTTAAGGCCATATTTCCTGAACATCCTTAGCATTATCCTGAATCTTGTCCTGCAGCTAGGGCCTCTTTCAGTCGCCTCCTGCCATGCCTCTTTCCAGAGATCATCATATGTTCTTTTCATGTTTAACCTTATTTATCATATTTTTTATTTGTTTGCTATGTTTTTATATTCTTTCAAGTATCTTTCTGCGATTATTTCCCAGGTGAAATTCTCACTTACTCTTTTGTAGGCCTTTTCCTGCAGTTCTTTCTCAAGGGCCTCGTCATTTGTTATCTTCAGCAGGGCCTTTCTTATGTCTTCTGGAGATTCAGGCCTGATCAAAATAGCAGCATCACCAACTGTCTCTGGACAGCCCGAGATATCTGTTGTTATTATCGCCATCTTTGCAGCCATTGCCTCAAGCAATGCAATGCTTGAGTTCTCTTTTGATGAAGGCAGGATATAAATTGATGATTCTGCATAAAGCTTCTTCAGTTCTTTTGAGTTATTGTCAAGCCATCCCCAGAACTTCACTCTTACATTCTGTTCTTTTGAAAGTCTCTTGAGCTCATCAAGCATGGGGCCGTCTCCTACAATATTAACCTCATACTTCCTGTCAATCCCGGTGCCTTGCATCGCCTTTATCGCATGCTGGAATCCTTTTCTTGGAACAAGCCTGCTGACCATCAGGATGCTCTTTTTCTTTTTTCCAGGCCTGAAATTCTGCAGATATACTCCGTTTTGTATTGTCTTTATGCTGCCTGTCTTGCTGAAACTGATCGATTTCTTTATGAGATCCTGCAGATAATCAGATGGGGTGATTATTCTCTCTGAATTCCTTATTATCCTCTTCCAGAAAGGTTTTAGTATGATGTGCTGCAGCTGGAATTTGTCTGGGTTATAACCCGGGACATCTGAGCCGTGTGATGTTATGACATATGGCAGTTTGTTCAACTTCTTTAGAAGGTATGATACAACTCCTGTTGGGATTATGAAATGAGTATGGTTGAGGTCATATTCTTTATTCTTCTTATTGTTCTCTTTCAGCAATTTCCTACAGAAGAAGAATGCGTGGACGACATAAGTCAGCATCTCAAAAGAATTGCATGTTGCCTTGCTTTTCCTGAGGCATTTTACTCTGTATATATTCATTCCGTCTTTTTTCTCATGCGCCGGAAGGCCTTTGTAACCCATTGTGACTACATCTACTTTATTTCCCTTTTTCACAAGCTCCTTTGCAGTGGAATATGCAACAGGAGCAGCGCCTCCTCCTAATGGAGGGAATTCATAATTCAGCACAAGTATTCTCATTCTTATCAGTATAAAGCTAGAATCTGCTCTTTAAATATGTTTTGACTTCTCTGGCAAAGGCAAATGGGTTTTTTATGTAGAATCCGAGCTTGCTCATCACATAAGCCCTTTTTATGAAGAATCTGTCATTATGCCTGTCCACAAGGTCTATCATCATGCTCACTATCCTCCTGAAATCATCTTTTTTTATGTTCTTCACAAAATGGTTCTCAGGGCTGTGATGGGATATCCTTGACCAGTCCATCTCTTTTGGAAGCATTCCTAACTCAACTGTCCTGTCGTAAAGATCGCAGCCAGGATAAGGTGTGAATATTGACAGGCAGACCAGGGAATCCTATCATGAAGAATGCATTGCACATTATCCTGTGCTTGTTTATCTGCTTCACAGCCGTCTCAACCTGATTAAGATTTATCCTCTTGTTTATCAGCTTTAGCATCCTCTCGCTGCCGCTCTCAACTCCGATATCTATCCTGTTGCATCCCGCTTTCTTCATCAGAGAGAGAAGTTCATCATCTATGACATTTACCCTTGTTGTGCAGCTCCAGGATATCCTTATCTTCTCATTCAGAAGACTCCGGCACAGTTCCATTGTCCTCTGCCTGTTTGCAGTAAAGGTATCATCCCAGAAAAAGAACTCATTTGAGCCGTATTTCTCTATAACAAGTTTTATCTCTTCAAGCACATTGTCAACTGACCTCAGTCTTAACATCCTTCCCCATTGCAGGTTAGCAGAGCAGAAACCGCAGTTAAAAGGGCACCCTCTTCCCCCGACAATGCAGCCCCAGTCATTCTTGCTGTACAGCTCAGGATACAGGCTTAATTGCCTTGCTGGAAATGGCAAAGTATTGATGTCCTTGACAAAATCCCTTTGCTTATTATGAGTTATTTTTATTGTCTTTTTTACATCCTTAAATGATAATCCATTTATCTTCTCAAGATTCTTCTTGTTTACCTGGGATTTTCCTTTCTCAAGAAGCCTGCACAGTTCAACTATTGTGACCTCTCCTTCATTTCTCACGACAAAATCAAAATTTTGGTATTTCAGGGCTTCTCCTGGAGCAAGTGTTGCATGAGGGCCA
Organism: Candidatus Woesearchaeota archaeon; assembly: GCA_026394915.1. Taxonomy (GTDB): domain Archaea; phylum Nanobdellota; class Nanobdellia; order Woesearchaeales; family UBA12501; genus WJJV01. The sequence continues at coordinate 3,061 of JAPLZS010000128.1, forward strand.
CCTATTATGATATCACATTCATTATCGCCATTCTTATTGAATTCCTTGCTGTATTCCTTTGCAATGTCTGCTATCTTCTGCACGCAGTTGATATTAGAAGTTGCTGCCCTTATGCATACTGCATCTGGCTGGAATTTCTGGATTGTGTGCCTTATCTCTTTCCATACAAAGTGAGAATCATCCTTCAATGCCTTGCTATATTTTTCATATTCGCTTGTAAGCGCAGCATACTTTCCGCTTATAAGCTCTTTCAATTCTTCTTTTGGATTCTCTGCATTATAGAGGCCTGCGCTGAAGCCCGCCTTTTCCAGTGATGCAGCAAGATACCCAAGGCCTATCGGGAAATACACATTCCTTATGCCGGCAAGCCTTCTTGCAGGCGGGTTTATAAGTAGCACCTTCATTTTGATCTATCTTCTCTATGCCCCCCTTTCAATGCGAAGATTCACAGCACTTTCTCAATGCTGTAATTCTTTGAGTCTTTATAATACACCTTGATGAGAATGTCAGCAAGGAAACCGAACATGACAAGCTGAACTCCAAGGATTATGAGCAAGACTGATAAGATAAGAAGAGGCCTGTTTGAAAGGCTAATGCCATAAAATATTTTCATTACTGTCAGATAAACAGCTATGATAAAACCAAGCAATCCTGACAAAAGGCCAAGCCCTCCGAACAGATGTATCGGCCTTGTGGAATATTTCTGCCAGAACAATACCACAAGCATGTCAAGAGCCCCTTTCACAACCCTGCTTAGATTGTATTTTGTATTTCCATGCTTCCTTGGCCTATGATTCACTTTTACTTCTCCAACTTTAAAGCCCTTCCACATCAATAATGCCGGAATGAACCTATGCATCTCTCCATAAAGATTGAGATCATCAAAACATTCTTTCCTATAGGCCTTCAATGAGCATCCAGAGTCATGTATCTCCAGCCAGATACAACATCATATCCTTCATCCATCTTCTTGAGAAGGATAGGGATATCTGCAGGATCGTTCTGGAGGTCTGCATCCATTGCGATTATTATCTTTCCTTTTGCTGCCTTGAAGCCAGCGTCCATTGCAGCTGTCTGGCCGAAATTCTTCCTGAATTTTATGATCCTCACTTTTTGGTCTTTGGAGCTTATTTTCTCAAGATTCCTGAAAGTATTGTCAGAAGAACCATCATCAACATAGATTATCTCATACTCTTTTTTGAGGCTATCAAGGACCATCTTTATCTCTTTATAGAGGAGCGATACATTATCTTCCTCATTATATGTCGGGATTACTATACTTATATCCATATTATATAGTTAAGAACCTACATTTAAAAATCTTTTGAAAGACTGAATACAGATGATATAATTGTAGAATGCCCGATTCCGCATCTGATCATAGCCTACTTCTTGCCCTGCCAGTCCACTTTCCAGATGTAGATGTCCTGGCCGGTTACGTCTCTCTGGTATTCAAACTTATCGAAGTGCTTCAGGCCTGCTGCATTGAAGTAGAAAAGCCTTGTGAACATGCTTGATGCAAGCTCAGGAGACATCAGTATTCCCTGCACACCCTCTGTATTATTGATCAGGGCCATTGAGTAAGGCATTGTGGCATTGCTGTACTTCTTTTCCCTGAACTGGCCGCTGTTGTCAATATAAGACAATGAATAAGGATAAATGATTCCCTTTGTTGTCTCAATAAATGCCTCTTCTGTTTTTGTGTTCACCTCTATTGGTATGACTTGGTTCTGGAGGTTGAAAGAGCACACAACAGTTGAGTTCTCTCCCTTTGAGCATGCTGTCGCTGTGATATATCCAGGCCATGGGCTTATCCAGTTGTTTGCCTCCTGTTCATTGGATATTGCTTGGATCTCATAATAAATCTTCTCTGCATTATCCTTTGTATAATTAAATTCATTCATCATCCTTGATACAGCATCATTAAGAGGAAGGTTCCTGAATTCCACCCATATCTTTGCCTTCTCAAAATCCCAAGAGCCGAAATGAGCCCATACTCCTGCCTTTCCTACCATGTCCTCGCTTGTTATGAAATAATCTTCAGGAGGACTGCAGTGGGTGTATTTCAGTATCAATTCTGCCTTGTCAGCAGGGAAATATTTCAAAAGTTCTTTTCTTGCGCTGTCTTTGTCCATCACAATTATCTTGTAAATCAGGTCAACTGACTTATGCATATCGTCTGTCTCGTTGTTGATCACATCAAATGCATTATTTGCTCCGCAGTCAAGCATCCTCAGGATTCCAATCGCTTCTTCTTCGTTTGATGTGAGAAGGACTTTTCCTATCCAGTGCGCCTGGGGCCTGTTCTGTGAAGCTCCGTCGAATGTTACAGCCCTGTCTGCTATCGCCTTGAACCAGTGGCCGTAATCCCACCATGAGTTTATTATCGCGTCTTTGCTGGCCTCCTTATCTATCTTCTGCAATGAGTTATACCATGCGTCATTCATCATCGACATCTCTCCCACTGATGTTGCATTTGCAGACTTTAGAGTCGGTACAAGAAGCATGCATAACACTATGACAATGACGATCTTTGTGAGGCTTATCCCTATATTCATCTCTTTTGATATCCATCTGCTTGCATGTTCATAGACCCAGCCGACTGCAAATCCAAAACCTATTGCATAAGCAGGAGCAAGTATAAGAGTGAACCTTATTCCTTTTGTAGTGGCATATATGGCCCCTACAAACCATAATATAAGCAATATGAAATATTCTACCTTCCTTTCTCCTTTTGAGTCCTTAAGCAGGGTCATGAATATCCCTATAAGCCCTATCAGGAACATTATCTTTCCTCCCATTGACTCTATTGTGCTTGATATCGTGGATGCATTCATCTCTGCAACTGTTGTGTAGACATTCGGCCATAGGTTTGTCTTTGCAGCCTCTTTTATAGTCACAATGCTCAGTGGCTGGCTAAATACAGCACCTTCCAGGGTTCTGGATCCTGCAAATATCAGC
>JAPLZS010000192.1:0-685 GCA_026394915.1 Candidatus Woesearchaeota archaeon
TGGCTTGAGTATGTTGAACGCAGAGACTGCGTTTATCTTGCTCACATACCCTATGTAGAATCCATTGTCATTTATTCCTATGTCTGTGTCCCTGTGCTGGGTCCTGCTTATCGCAAATGCAATTGCCCTGCTCAGGCAGTCATTCACCCTCCTGCCGAACAATGCATGGAAGACAGCATATCTCCTTCCCTCTTCATCAATATAATGCTCTACAAGTATCTTCTTGTCAGAAGGTATCTCCTTCACATAATCATACTGCTCCTTGAAATATTCATATATTGCATACGCGCTGTTATTATCCACATAAAGATATGAGTTTATGAACTCTGTGATCTGTTCTCTTGTATTCCCTGATATCATTTTCTCTTCAATGAGCCTCCTCAGCCTGCCTATCTCCATCGCAAGATCAAAGCTCAATGGAAGAGTTTCAGAGAACCATGAGGGAACTGTCGGAGGCCTGCTTGAAGACGCGCTCACCTGGGCTACCATGCCTCTGCTGAACAGGAACTGATATACCTCCCCGCCAAGAACAAAAAGATCCCCTTTCTTCAGCTTCTCAAGGAAAGGCTCCTCGATCGTACCTATCTTCCTCTCTCCTAACTTGACAATGACAGAAGCTTCATCAGGGATTGTGCCGATATTTGTCATGTGTATCACCCTGCTCATCCTCCCTCTTTTTCCGATC
>JAPLZS010000192.1:703-1926 GCA_026394915.1 Candidatus Woesearchaeota archaeon
CATGCCTTTCTCTTCATCATACCATATCTTTGCATAGATGTGCCTGTCCTCAAGAGAGATGAATTTTCCTGCAAGATACTCTATGATCTCTATCAGGTCTTTTCTTTCAAGGTCTTTGTAGCAATAAGAATGCCTTATCATGTCAAGAACATTGTCCACACTCATCACTTCACTCAATGCGATGCCATGGATATGCTGGGTCAGCACATCAAGGCAGTTTGTCGGAATGTGTATCTTGTCTATCTTCTGCTCAATGGCTGACTTGAGGATGACAGAGCATTCAATCAGGTCATCCCTGTCAAGAACGATTATCCTTCCTTTTGTTGTCTCATGAAGACGATGGCCTGATCTTCCGATCCTCTGAAGGGCCCTTGCAACGCTCTTCGGGCTTCCGAGAAGTATGACCAGATCAATAAAACCGATGTCAATTCCGAGCTCAAGCGATGTCGAGCTCACAACAACCTTTAGTTTTCCCTGCCTTAATCTCTCCTCGATATCGAATCTGAGATCCTTGCTGAGGCTTCCATGATGAGCCCCTATGTTCTCTGCATAATTCTTCGGGAATCTATCCTTGAGATGATGGACTACCCTTTCTGTGGCTGACCTTGTGTTTGTGAATATGAGTGTTGTCTTGTGTTCCTGTATGAGATTGTCAAGGAGCTCGTACATCTTTGTGTGCATTGTCCTGAAATCAGTGTTTATAAGATCGGGCGCAGGGCTCAATACCTTAAGGTCCATTTTCTTCAGGAAACTTACATCAACAATAAGGCAGTCTCTCAGCTTGTCATTCTTTCCATCTTCATAGCCTACCAGGAATTTTGCAATCTCCTCTATCGGAGCAATTGTTGCGCTGAGGCCTATCCTTGTTATGTGCCTGCTTATATGCTGCAGCCTTTCAAGGCTCATCGAGAGATGGACTCCTCTCTTGTTCTCTGCAAGAGCATGGATCTCATCAACAACAACCCAATCAACATTTTTCATATGCTCCACAAACTTGATAGAAGAAAGCGCTATCGCAAGGCTCTCTGGAGATGTTATGAGGATATGGGGGGGCTTCCTGAGCATTGATGATTTCTCTGAGACTGTCGTGTCTCCTGTCCTTACACCAACTCTTATGCCTAACTCTTTTCCTGCAATCGCCTCCATCTCTTTAAGCGGCTCAATTAGATTTTTCATTATGTCATTATTCAGCGCATTCAGCGGAGAAATATAAACACAGTATA
>JAPLZS010000192.1:1942-15572 GCA_026394915.1 Candidatus Woesearchaeota archaeon
GAGTCAACAATCTCATTCAGTATGGACAAGAAAGAGGTCAATGTCTTGGTGGCGCCTGTCGGAGCAGATATCAGTATGTTGTTCCTGCTGTGGATCTCTGTGACTCCGTACAGCTGAGGGAGCGAGAACCCCTTGAATCTGCTGAAGAACCACTTCTTCACTAAAGGGTTCAATATATTCAGCAGAACATCTTCAGTGTCCGGCTTATCCTTGTATTTTACCAAGAAAGTGCTCCTCCAAACCCGCTGGTTGGCTGATATTTTGGTCTAAAACACTGAAGTAAGGGGTTGTTTATAAGAGTTTTCTTTTGACGATTGGGCATATGCAAAGCGATATATAAAACAATATGCTCTCTCATTTTGCCATATATGGCCCATATTTGAGTTCCTAAAATTTATATACTCATTATGATTATGATTATGAATAGGAATAAAGAGAAACGTAAGAGGGTGAAAAAATTGGCAAAAAAAGCAAAGAAAAGGTCAAAGAGCTCTAAGAAGAGATCCAAGAAGTCAATCTCAAGAAAAGCAAAGAAGAAAGTGGGCAGAAGCATAAAGAAAAGGGGCGCAAAAAAGTCCTTGAAAAAGACAAAGAAGGCTGTCAAGGCAAAGAGAGCAGCAAAAGCAAGGCCGGCAAAGAAAATGGCCAGGGCAGCAAAGGCAATGCCTGATCTTGTGAAAAAAAAGACAGGTGAGATTATCCATTTCTACACCCATATAAGCGTTGCAGTCGTCAAGCTGGAGAATGAGCTCAGAAAAGGCGACAATATCCTGATAGAAGGCGCTACAACCCACATAAAGCAGAAAGCAGAATCAATGCAGATAGACAGGAAAGACATTGATATTGCAAAGAAAGACCAGGAAATAGGCCTTCTGATAAAGGACAGGGCAAGGGAAGGGGATATTGTATATAAAGTCTGACTGATTTTGATTATATTTGATGAATAACCCCTTTTATTTATTTTCTTATATGCTGTTATCAGTTTTGATTAGAACATTTAATCCTATTCACGCTATTTTGTTTTTCTTTTATAAATGATATGTTATGAAAAATAATGAAAATCAGAGGCTCATATGCTGACGCATATTCGCGCTCGATTTTCAGTATTTTCAAATGAACTAGTCATTTGAAAATAATTTCTGCAAAACATATTACAAAAAACAACAATCTTTAAATACCAGCAGAACACTGTATCTTGTGGTCGTCGAGACCGTCAGACACAACAGGTTGTGTTTGAGGTAGTATCGTGAAGTAGTACAAATTTTGTGCAAAAACAGCGAAAAAAGAAGGTAAAAAATGAGATGCCCATATTGTTCTTCGGAAGAAAGCAAGGTGATCGACAAAAGGGAGAGCGGCCCAGGCATCACAAGAAGAAGAAGAGAGTGCCTCAAGTGCAAGAAAAGATTCACCACTTACGAAAAAATCGAGATTCTTGATCTTTCTGTGATAAAAAAGGACAGCAGGAGAGAGCCTTTCAGCAGGGACAAGCTCAAGACAGGCATAAAGAAAGCCTGCGAGAAAAGACCTATTGAAGAGGATGCTGTAGACAGGATAGTGAGCGAGATAGAATCAGAGCTCCTCAACATGAAATCAAAGGAAGTTGACAGCAAGGAGATAGGCGAGATCCTGATGAAGAAACTGAAGAAGCTTGACAAGGTGGCTTACATAAGGTTTGCATCTGTGTATAGGGATTTCAGCGATATAGACTCATTCAAGGAAGAGCTTGACAAGCTTGATACAGGAAAGAAGCAAAAAGAGAAAAAGAAGAAGTAGGATAAGAAAAAGATATAAAAAACACTAAAAAAGGAGAGTAAAGAGGTGACTATGTGGCAGAGAGCAAAAACTATTAGGATAAGATGCCTTCAAGGATAAATCTCATCAAGAAAAGGGATGGAAGAGTCGTTGAATTCACAAGAGAGAAAATAGTCAATGCTATTTTCAATGCAGCAAAAGCTGTCGGCGGACATGACAGGAGAGTTGCAGAAAGCATTGCTGAAAAAGTCACGACAATCCTTGAGTTCAAGTATGATGTCGGAGAGATACCCACAGTAGAGGAACTGCAGGACATCGTTGAGTCAGTGCTCATAAAATCAGGCCACGCAAAGACAGCGAAGGCGTACATGTTATACAGGTACCAGAGACAGAAGATAAGGGAGACAAAGAGCGTAATGATCGATTGTGTGAACACAATCGGAGATTATCTTCACCAGGCTGACTGGAGGGTTAATGAGAACAGTAATGAGGCTTTCTCTTTCTCAGGCCTTCTTCTTTACACAGCAGGAAAAGTGATTGCTAATTATGCCCTTAATGAGATCTACACGCCCCAGATTGCAGATGCACATAAGAAAGGATATTTTCACATACATGACCTGAACCATGGTTTCATAGGATATTGCGCAGGATGGTCGCTTAAGAACCTGTTGTTGTGGGGCTTTGGAGGAGTGAAGAACAAGGTCAATGCAAAGCCTGCAAAGCATCTTGGCGTGGTCATACACCAAATGGTCAATTATATAGGCTGCCTGCAGATGGAATTCGCAGGAGCGCAGGCATTCTCGAGCATTGACACATTGCTTGCCCCTTTCATAAAGAAAGACAGCCTGTCTTTCAAGGAAGTCAAGCAGGAGATGCAGAAGCTGGTCTTTTCATTGAACATACCTTCAAGATGGGGAAGCCAGTATCCGTTCTCAAACCTTACATTTGACTGGGCAGTCCCTTCTGACATGAAAGATGATTCTGCAATCGTGGGCGGAGTCGAGCAGGATTTCACATATGGAGACTGCCAGAAAGAGATGGATATGGTCAACAGGGCTTTCCTTGAGGTAATGCTCGAGGGAGATGCAAACGGAAGCATATTCTCATTCCCAATACCGACATACAACCTTACAAAAGACTTCAACTGGGGCAGCGAGAACGCAAAGAGATCCAAGGTCAATAAGGGCAATGTGCTGCCGGTTAAACATCAATCAGCTGGAGCTGATGAAAAGGCCGGGAAGCATGTGGGGGCCGGGAGACAGCACAGGAAGCATAGGTGTTGTCACATTGAACATGAACAGGATAGGCTATGAGTCAAAATCAAAAGAGGAGTTCTTCAACAAGATAACCTATTATATGGACCTTGCAAAGGAGTCTCTTGAGACAAAAAGAAAAATAGTCAACAAGAACCTTGAGAATGGGCTTATGCCATACACAAAAAGGTATCTTGGGACATTCAAGAATCATTTCTCCACAATAGGGCTGATAGGCATGAATGAGTGCTGCCTGAATTTCATAGGCAAGAGCATAAAGACTCCTGAAGGGAAGAAATTTGCGATAGATACATTGAAATTCATGAATGAAAGATTAAGGCAATATCAGCAGGAGACAGGAAGCCTCTACAATCTTGAGGCAACGCCTGGAGAAGGGGCTTCATACAGGCTTGCGAGAGAGGACAAGAAGATGTATCCTGACATAATAACATCAGGAAAGGATGAGCCTTACCTAACAAACTCAACGCAGCTTCCTGTGGATTTCACAGATGACGCTGTCGAGGCTCTTGAGCACCAGGATGACCTGCAGACACTGTACACAGGAGGCACGATATTCCATACATTCCTTGGAGAGAAGGTAAGCAATGCAGACTCCTGCATGCAGCTTGTGAAGAAGATAGCATCGAATACAAGGATACCTTATTTCAGCATCACTCCGACATTCTCGATATGCCAGGACCATGGGTATATCAAGGGAGAGCATTTCACATGCCCTACATGCAGCAAGGAGACAGAAGTGTATTCAAGGATTGTGGGTTATTACAGGCCGATTGGCCAGTGGAACAGGGGAAAGAAAGAGGAGTTCAAGGACAGAGTTGAATATTGCGAGTCAAAGACCTTGTCCCACAAATTCGAGAAAGAGATCAAGGTGACAACCAATCAATGAACCAGCTCATTTTTTTATTTTAATTTTTCATTTTTTAATTTTCATTTGCGCAAGGAGGAGAGATGATTAACGAATACAAGGTATTCACGACAACAGCGTGCCCGAAGTGCCCTAAAGTGAAGGATTTCATAAAGACAACAGGGCTGAAGGGCACTGAGATAAATGCCTCGACAGATGAAGGGCTGAAGATGGCCTCGCAGTTTGCTGTATCAACTGTCCCTACAGTGATATTATTCGATGAGAGCGGAAAAGAGGCAAAAAGAGCGCATTCTGTTGATGAACTTAAGAGAATGCTTGAAGAAAATAAATGAACAGAAAGATTATACAGGAAAAGATTACAATCCTGGTTTGGGCGTGCAATGGTTCTGATAAAAGGTCTCCAAAAAACAACATTAGTGGACTATCCTGGGAAGATGGCCTGCGCAGTATTCCTTGCAGGATGCAATTTCAGGTGCCATTACTGCCACAATCCTGACCTCATAGAGAAAAGCAGATATGATAATCAGAAGACAATAACAGAGGCTGAGTTCTTCGGGTTCCTTGAGAGCAAAATGAAATGGCTTGACGGAGTTGTGATAACAGGAGGAGAGCCATGCATGAACAATGACCTTTTCAAGTTCATGAAAAAGATAAAAGAGATGGGATTTCCTGTCAAGCTTGACACAAACGGCTCATTTCCAGGCATGCTGAGATATATAATTGACAATGATCTCGTTGACTATATTGCAATGGATGTAAAGGCGCCTCTTGAAAAATATGAAAAAGTGATCTCTGCAAAAGTGAATGCAGACGCACTGAGAAGCAGCATAGATGCTGTGAAGAAGGCAGGGAAGGGGGAGAAAGGGATTGATTATGAGTTCAGGATCACTGTTGTGCCTACTCTGCACACAAAGGATGACTTAAGGAAAATAGGGGAACTTCTCAAGGGCTCGAAAAAGATTGTGCTGCAGCAGTTCAGCAACAAAATAGTTTATGATCCTGAGTTCAGCAGCATAAAGCCATATTCAAAAGCAGAGATCAATGAGTTCAGGGAGATGCTTACGCCTTATTCCGGCGAGGTTGAGGTAAGATGAGAAGGGCATAGAGAATAAATAATGTGCTGACTGACAATAATATGCTGATTAACGCCTCTTTCTTTGATGTCCTGCGTAATCAATCTTATAGTGTCTTTTGTAGTGTGATAATCCCGTAGTCAATAATATAACAAAAGAGATGATTATAATAAGAACAATGAACAGGTTGAATAAAGTTAGATATAGGATGTAGCTTACGCCAGAGTAATCTACAAGCTCATTCAAAGGCAGGATAATCTGCATTGTCCATCTTAAATCTTTTATACTCATGGGGCCATAGGCCATTATCTTGGTCACATTCTGCTGCTGTTCATAAATGCCTTTTTTATGGGAATAAAAGGCGTATACGCCATATCCTTCTCCTCCTTCAAGGCTCTTATTTATGACATCCCATGCAGCAGGATAAACAGCCTTATCCACAACCTCACTATAGCTCTTTCCGATATAATCGTTGTTGATATGGTAAAGTATGTTTCCTTCGCTGTTCAGGACAGCAACATAATCCGGCGTTTTCTCTGAGTTAAAATGGCCAAGAACAAGGTCAAATATATTGCTCATGTCAAGTGTTGAAACAATGACTCCTTTGAAATTGCTTCCATTCGGATTGCATTCTTTCGCAAGCAAGACAGGAACAGCTATTATCAGCTTTATACTCCCATTGTTCACATAATCCCTGATAAATCTTATTTCTCCGTTTTTTAGCTCCATGAAAAAAGGCTCATTTGAGTAGTTCAGGTCTAATTTATTTTCTGAATAAGGGATTACGACCTCAGCCATCCCTTTCTCATTTATGTATATGACATCATCCACAACGCCATTCATTCCGTACTTCAGGGTACGCAGGGATAAATTCAATTCTTTATCGCATTTATCAATATCATATACCATGCCTCTCCTGGACATCGCCAGTATGGGCTCATCTATTGCCTGGCTGATTGAGAATGAAAGCTCTTTGATCTCATTCTCTCTCAGTTCTGCATAGCTTTCCATCAGCCTTTCTTTTACGAGGGAGTAGCTGAAATAATTGAACAGCGCAGTCACTATCAGAAGAAACACTGCAAAGCACAGTATTATCTTTACAGCCTTAATCCCTATCATCTCTATTTTTTCTTCCATATGCAATCTTCTTTTCCTCTATCTTTATTAATTTATATAAAAGGTACATGACTAATATCACAAGTATTGATATAAAGATTATGAGATACACCACATATTTCTTATAGGTATTATCTGTTTCAGACTGGACTTTGATCACAGAAAACTCTTCGCTGGCAATGCGCTGCTCTTCTTCCGGCCCTTCTGATAATACTGCTTCAACCTCGAGAGTGTACTTTCCAGGAGGGGTTTCTTTTGGTATCTCTATCCTGCCTATGTCGGATAAATGAGTATCTATTGCAACAGTGACTGTCTTTGTCGCTATTGTCTGCCCTTCCTCGTCTTTCACATTATAAGACAGATAGACATCCTTCCTTCCAGAAGACCTGTATAGATAAGTATTGACTGTAAAAAGGATAAAATCGCCTGCAGAGACCTCTTTGAACTGGGCAGGTATCTCTATGCTGATGGCAAGATCAGGATTAGGGCAAGCTTGCGGCAGCATAGCTAATACAAAGATGATTGAAAGCAGCATCAGGATGGCTGCTTTACTGCTGGTCTTTAGGTTGCTGCTCATTTTTCATCTTCTTGCTCTTTTGTTCTGTCTGGCTGAACTTTGATATCTCTTTCAGTATCATTCCATCTTTTTTTATCAGGCGGTCTATCCTTCTCTCCTCATGGATTATTACAAATATCAATATTATTATCAGGACTACAACTGCAGCTGCAACAGCAATCAGCAGGATGAGTATGCCGTTCTCAGGATTCATGGGCATCTCAATCATAGGTTTCTTCGAGACGCTGAACATGCTGCTTGCGACAGCGCTGGATCCATCATAGCTTGCAACTGCAATCACGACATAATCTCCAGGAAGAATATCGCTTGGCAGATAGATCTTCTTTATCATTGCAACCTGGGTCTCGACATCTGCTGTGCCTGCCTCTTTTACGATTATATTATTGTTAAGATCCTTGATGAACCACTCAATATTCGCTGTGATGCTTCTTGCTTCCTCAAGATTGCTGATCTTTAGCCCTGTTACAAGGTTTCCTGCAGGATATATCTCTTCTGAATAGATGTCCATCTCAACATCAAGAAGATTCAGTTCAGACTGGACATTTATCACAAATGGGATCTGTATCTTTGTGCTTCCCTGCTCAAGGACAAGCTGGGTCGTGTAGGTATCAGGATTGTTCTCTTCTGTCGGAGCTATCACAAGCTCCAGATCCTTTGTCTCTCCTGGAGCAAGATCCATTTTATCCCCTATTTTCACAAAACCAATCTTTTCAGTCAAACCTGCGTTTACCTCAAGATCTTTTTCTGTAGGATTTGAAACTTTTACAATCTCCCTTTCCACCCTGTTCTGCCTTACATCCGCCTTTATTATGGTCGTATCAACTTCAAATCTGCTTTCTGGGGCATAGATGCTCGAGGCAGGTATGCCGCCGCCGCCCCCTCTTCTTACTGCTGCTTTCTTGTTTGGCGCTGCTGCGGCTGCTGCGCTTGAAGGCTGCTGAACAGGCGCAGATGGTGTTTCAGATGGGGTTTCCTCTGATGAATAAGATGAGAAGCCAGTCACATTGAAGACAAGCATGCCTTCTGAATAGTCTACCCTGGTGCATTCAGAGGCAGGGCATACTGCCCCATCCTTGAGGATCCTTGGATTGTTGAATGAAAGATTATAAAAAGAAAGGGTGGCCTTCTTGTCAAGCCCAGGAAGCGCTGTCTCATTTATGTATATATAATTAAAGGATATGTTTATGTTGCTGGTTAGGTCAGTATTGCTGCTTATGTTTATTGCCTCTGCAAAGGATATAATGCCATAATCTACTTTCTCTATCTTGACATCGCTTATGTTCTGCAGCTCCTGGTCTGACAGGGAATTAAAATCTGTTGTCGAGCCTGAAAAATTAGAGTAATTGAGTATGGTGCTCCTGGCCACTACAGAGAGATTATTGCTTTCTGCCCTGTTCTTTGCAGGATCATAGGCATAAAAGGTTATCCAGTTTTTTCCATTGAATCCTGCATGCGGAGTGAGTGTCGCTATGCCTGTTGTCTGGTTTATGCTGACTGTGATATTGGCCGGCAATGTGGAATTGAAAGCAAGGGCATCGCCATTCGGCTCATAGAAATAATAGGAGAGGTATATTTCGCCTGATGTGTCCAGCTCCAATGCCTTGCTGGGGATGCTTGTCCTAAGCATGGGGCTTTCGTCTGATACTGCGAATGAAGCGCTGACTTTATTTATCGTCTTGCCAGTCATTACATGAAACAGGTCTTTGTTTAATCCATACGATGAGAAGATGGCAGCTAATGCAATCAGGACTATGACAAGATACCACACTTTTTTATCCATCTTTTATGAGGTTATTACGGAAAGGCATATAAATAGCTTTTGGTCAGATGCGCCTTTCTGCAATCATATGATTGATGCGAGATTGATATAATAAAAACTCGCCGCTCGTCGCTATCCACGGGCTAAAGCCCGTGGTTTTACGCTCCTCGTACTAAAAGGCGAGTTTTTAGTCTTGAAAATTGCGCACTGAAGTGCGGGGTTTTAAACCCTTGCACAATTTTCAATCAGGAAAACCAGGGAAAAAACTTCAAGAATATGCCCTTGAACAATGAGATTAAATCCGGAAATCCTGAATCCATGCCAGGGCCGACTGCAGCGCCTGTTATGCCTGGAATCTTTCCAGGAGCGCCAGCACCAGATACGCTTGCATTGATTCTGTCTGCATTGCTTTCATTGATCTTTTCATTGGCCCCTTCTGCAACAACAAAATACCCTGTGATGCTGCTGGAAGCAGCATGCGCTGCGCCGGGCAGGATAAGAGATATGAATATTGCTGCTGCAGCAAATGCGACAAATGCGGCAAATACTGATTGCTTGGATTTCATGGTATACATCATATAACATTATATAAAAAGAATATAAAAATTTACTGCTTTTTCCTGCGCCTGATCCTGAATATCAGGAAGATTATGATCATCAAGGCAATGACTGCTCCTGCAATAATGCCTGCAATGAGCATTGTGTTTGTCTTCTCTGGCGCTGGCTTCGGAGGGATCTGCATGTTCTCCCTTGTCCTGGAATCGACGACTTCCACATTTATCTCAGGAGTGCAGTACACGCCCATTACAGCGGCTCCTTCAGGATTATTTGCTTTCCTGCAGCTTACGCAGAAGTTTTCTGTGTGCTTTCCTGGCTCTGCTGTTGCCGGCGCTGTGACTGTACCAAGAACGACTGTGCTTTTCCCAGGAGCAATCTCCAATGGGCCTGGATTATCAAACTCAATGATGAGGTCAGACACATTCTTAAGCACATAGCTGCAGAACATGTTCTCTGGCTCATCTGAACTGAGCTGTATCTGGAACCTGAATCTTCCTGACTCTCCCCTGAGCAGCTGAATCAATGACGGGACAGGTGTTTCAACGCCGAAGGCTGCATAAACTGCAGAGACAATAAGCAATGAGATGATGACTATTACGCCTGCTAAAAATATCTTTTTCATTCGTTCACCTCTTTGAAGCTGAAATGATCCTGCCAAAAATCCTGCGGGTTACAGATCAGCGAATCATGATTTATAATTAACGCTTTGCTGTCACATAAGTTATATTCAATGAATATGTTCCTGCTGCCAAGCCTGTTGGAGCAATATGCCAATATGTGGGCATTGTCTCATTCTGGGATCCGTCATTGCATGCGTCTGTGATGCATCTCTGAAGCCCTGTTGAATAGTTGAAGGACTGGAGAGGGCCTGCTATTGCAGAAGACGCAAGATTTCCTGAATCTGCGTCTCTTGCATTGTCATCATCGATCTCCAGGTCAGTGCCGTTGAGTTTCCATGTGTTTGACGGCCCTTTTGTAGCATTTGTGGAATTCCACTGTATGTTCAGCACTACATTGCCCCAGTTTGTCATTGTATAAGCATTTGTTCCTGCGCTCCATGTGTTGACCTTTATGTCTGATCCTCCAAGAGTTATCAATGAGGAATAGTTCACAGATGTGAGCGCTGAGTATATCCACGTTCCGTTGGCATTGGCATCTCCTGCTGAATCCGGCCTCTGGCCTGCCTGGTCAGTGACATTCACATAATATGCGTATGATGTGCTGTTTGCAACCCAGAACTGCATTGTGCTGTTCCCTGCAGTGAGGTTTGTGGAAAGATTGTACCTGCAGTTTGAGTTGGTTCTTGTGACTTTCTCCATTGTCCATGTGTAGTTATACTGCGTGGGTGTGCATTTTGAATCAGAGAAATTGTAGGCGCACATGTATATCTTTGCCAATCCGTCTCCTGTTGTGTCGCAGTCATTGTCAAGGTCAGTTGCGTTTATCTGCATTGCTATGTTTGTCGCGTTTGAGTGCGTCTGTGGGGTTATGGAGCATCCTGCTCTTGTGGTGTCCAGGGAGCAGTTCATGTATCCTGTTGAATCTCCTATGCTGACTGAGGTTATATCAGGCAGGTTGTCTGTCAGGTTGAACTCTGCATTAAGGGCTGTCCTGTTTGCTGATGAAAGCGGGCTTGCGCCTGCTGACACATTGTCAACTGCCCAGACAGTGACATAGACCATCTTGTTTGCCCATCCGCTGCTCATGCCGCTCGTTCCCCATGGGATTGTTGTTGAGAAGAAATCATCATCTCCTGCATAGCCTGAGACTGTCTGTTCTGTCAATACATCATTGCCTCCTGCTGTTGTTCCTGCTATCACATGATAAGTTATCGTGTCTCCCTCTGCATCTGTTGAATTTGTCCAGTTGAGGTATGGCGTGTCGTCATGGGTGTTGTTCCATGTCTGGTTGTCTGTTGTGTTTATTGTGAAGTTTGAAGGCGATGTCGGGATTGTGTTGTATAATATGAATGTCTCATTCTTCCTGCTCTCGTTTGCTCCGACGCTGTCATCTGCCCACATCTGGACAAGGATTGTGCTGTTGAATGTGCTGCCTGAGATGCTTGTGTTGAATGATATTCCTGTTGTAAGAGAGGTCCCTGTTGCAGGATTTGCGACCTGTCCTGTGAAGTATGTTGCATCGCCGTATGTCATATTCCCGACCCTGAGGTTGTGCACAATGGTGTCAGCAGGGCAGTGGTCTTTTCCTGCTGTCGTGTCTGCGTCTGTTGCAGCTGTCCACTGGTATTTCTCGACTGTCCCGTTTATGTGAGTCTTTGCTGCGCCTGTCGAGCTTGCCTTGATCGTTGTCGAGCCTGTCGGAAGGGAATTGTTGAGGCTGAAGTTGTAGCAGTAGATGTTTGCTGATGCAAGAGGGTTTGCTGCATTGTCGATTGACCTTGCAGCAACAACAAACTGTATCACAGAAGAGCCGTTATGGGCATATGTTGAGTTTGAGATGTTGTAATAAGGCGTTGTAAGAGCAGATGAATTGCCGTACAGGTCTACTATGTTGCAGTCTGCCAACGCATTTGCGACTTCATTCTGGCCGTCATTCAGGTCTGTCTGCAGGTCTGAACATGACTTTGATGTGCTTATGCACAGCTTTGTCTTGACTGCATTGCCGTCTGAATCTGTCCCGTTTGTCCAGTTGAGATAAGGCCCGTAGCGGTAGTCCATGTGCGTGTTGTTGTTTGTCTGGTCCCACTGGTCTGGCTGGCTTGCGCAGTTCCTTCCATTGTCCTGGATCGAGAAGTTGCTTGGATCAGCTGGCGGCTGGTTTCCGCCGCTCACTGTGCAGCTCACATTGATATTATCCTGATAAGGATCATTGTCAGAAGTGACATTGAACAATGCTGAGAATGTCCCTGCGCTTGCATCATCGCAGCTGAAGTTTATTGCATTTGACTGCCCGTGTATCAGGTCAAGCGTGTCATCCCATTGTTTTGCTATTGTTGTGCAGTTTCCTGGAACAGGGAGGCAGCTAACTTTTATGTTGTTATTGATCCCAATCGAGTCTATTCTTGCAGAGTTGTTCACGTTTCCTGCATCCTGCGTGCCTGAGCCTAAGTTGAGCGAAGATATATTGAATGATGCATTCACATCCCTCATGTCGCAGCTTACCGACATGTTCTCCAGCAGAGGGTCCTCGTCAGATTTAACAGTGAAAACTGCTGTGAAATTGCCTGGATTTGTTGAGCTGCAGCTGAAGTTCAGCACATTCGGCTGGTCAAGCGTAAGGTCAGCTGTATCATCCCAGTTCTCTGTTATTGCTGTGCAGTTCCCGGGAGTCGCAAGGCATGCCACAACAACATTGCTGTTGATGCCTTTTGAGTCAACCCTGTCAGAAGCGTTAACGTTTGAAGAATATCTGTTTCCGATTCCAAGATTGAGAGATGATGCGTTGAATGATATGTTTGATATTGAAAAGGAGTTTGCGCTGCTTATTCCCAGATTGGTCGCATTGTCTGTGCAGTTCGCATTCCAGACATAATTCCCGTAATTGAGGTTGATTGTAAGGTTAGCGACTGTGTTGTTTGATATGTTCATTATGAATGTGTTGTTCCTTGTGCCGTTTATGGATATGTTGCATTTCATGTCTGTTGACCAGTCATCAGTCGGCCTCCATGTGAAGTTTATTGTTATGTTCGTATTGGTCTTGTTGCCGTTCACCATTGTGACAGGCGTCACAGTAGGGCCTGTCCTGTCCACTATCAGCAGCCTGTTTACTGTCTGATTGGCCTTATAGACTGTGGAATTATCTGTGCAGTTTATGGTCCAGTTGTATTTGCCCTCCCTGAGGTTAGTGAATGTGAAGCTGTTCAGGGAATTGTTCGTTATCGTGGTGTTTGACGTGTTAAGGGCGTTGTTGAACCATAAAGAGCAGTTCATGAATCCTGTGTCGTCCTGCGGGGTGTATGTGAAATTTATCACAGCAGAGTTATTGTAGGTGTTGTTAAGAGGGTTTCCTGTTGTTATTGCGGGGAAATTGTTGTCAGGCCTTGAGATGAATATATTATCGAATAATGTAGAGAAGAACTGGATCACTGATGTGGTGCCTGCATCAAGCGCGCTGTACAATCCTATGTTAGTGACAGTGTAAGTGGTGCATGTTGAACCCCATGCATTTGCATTTGAGGCATAAGAGAGTATTGATGATTTATTGGCGACAAGCCATGTATTGTTCACGACTCTTGGCGCGCGATTGTTCACTATCTCCAGCATCTTGTAGTTCGCACTCACAGTAGTAGGGCACAGTTGCGAGCTGTTTCCCTTGAGAGACATGCAGAGATAGAGCTTTCTGTTGGCTGTTCCGCAGAATGTGCCGTATATTGTTGTGCCTGAAAGGCCTACGTGCGGCGCGTTTATGTAGAAGCTCATTCCTATTGATGCCTTATCTTTTTCTGTTATTCCGCTGCCAAGCTGGGTTCCTGTCCAGTTGGTGTACACAGAGTGGTTCTCATTGTCTTCATTGG
The DNA here is from genome assembly GCA_026394915.1 of Candidatus Woesearchaeota archaeon. Lineage (GTDB taxonomy): Archaea > Nanobdellota > Nanobdellia > Woesearchaeales > UBA12501 > WJJV01. The sequence continues at coordinate 15,391 of JAPLZS010000192.1, forward strand.
CAAGCGATTGTATGGTTATGTTGCCAGAGCCGGCTGGATTGCCGACTGTTGACACATTTGTGAATGTAGCGGCAGTTGACTGGGCATCATCCTCGCAGGTATGATATCCGACTAGCAGTGTACTGCTCCAGGAATCACGCGCGCTTGGGTTTGCAGTGAATGTCGAGTTCATTACATCCTCT
>JAPLZS010000057.1 GCA_026394915.1 Candidatus Woesearchaeota archaeon
TGTCTGCCTGCATGCATTCCTTGACGGAAGAGACGCTCCCCAGAAATCTGCAGAGAAATATCTCAAAGATACAGAAAAAAGATTGAAAGGAATCGGAGAGATCGCTACAATCTCAGGAAGATATTATGCAATGGACAGGGACCATAGATGGGAGAGGACAGAGAAAGCATACAACTGCATTGTGAATGCAGACGGGATCTATGCAAAAAGCGCTCTGCAGGGACTTAATGAAGCTTACAGGAGAGGGGAGACAGATGAATTTGTGAGCCCCACTTTGACTTCTTCTTCGTACATGGGGATAAAAGATGGAGACTCTGTTATATTCTTCAATTTCAGAGAAGACAGGGCAAGGCAATTGTCTCATGCCCTTGTTGATGAATCCTTCATGGATTTCAGGAGAGTTAAGAAGGATATCCATCTGCTCACAATGGTTGATTATGAAAAGGGCATGAAAGCGAGCGCAGCATACACAAGGCATACTGTTGAGAACATCCTTGGAGAGATGATCAGCAAGAATAAGATGAAGCAGCTTAGGATTTCAGAGACAGAGAAATATGCCCACGTCACATTCTTCACAAATGATTCAAGGGAGAATCCGTTCCCAGGAGAGGACAGGATAATGATTCCATCCCCTAAAGTCGCGACCTATGACCTGAAGCCAGAGATGAGCGCTTATGAAGTCAAGGATGAAGTCGTGAAGCAGATAAGATCAAAGAAATACAATCTGATGATCATAAACTTCGCAAACGGAGACATGGTCGGCCACTCAGGGATGCTTGATGCTGCGATAAAGGCAGTTGAGGTGGTTGACAAGTGTGTCGGAGAGGTTGTGAAAGAGGTTCTTGCGATTGACGGAGCTGCAATAATAATAGGCGACCATGGCAACTGCGAGGAGATGTCTGGACCTCATGCAACAACCCACACAACAAATCCTGTTCCTTTCATGCTTGTGTCAAACTATAAATACTCTATAAAAAAGAAAGGGGCGCTGTGCAATGTGGCTCCTACAATCCTCACTCTGCTTGGGCTGAAGAGGCCGAAGGAGATGAAGTATAGCATGATATGATGCTGATTTATTCAAGGTTAATTCAGTAATAAAATGGGATTTATAAATAACTACCAAAAAGTTACTGAAAAACCAAAAGATTTATATATCAATGGTGCTTTTTTATTCCAATTGGAACTTTTTTATTCCACAAAATGCTATTTCACCAATATATGGAAAGGGTATTCGGAAGCAAAGTAAAGGTCAAGATACTTAGGGCCATGTTAAGATTTTCCGGAAAAACCTTTACTGCAAGAGAATTAGCTGATCTTATCAAAGTATCTCATACGCCAGTCCTGAAATCAATGGACGATCTGCAGGGGATGAACCTAATCACGATAGAGAAGCATGGGACAGCAAACTTATTAAGGCTCAATAGAAACTCTGCCTTGTATAATCATCTGAAAAAGGCGTTTACTATGGAAACCCAGACAATTGATGATTTAAAAGAAGTTTTTTCAGATATATCCGCAGTATCAATTGCCCTGTTTGGCAGCATTGCAAAAGAGGAAGATATAGATCTGCTTGTGATAAGCAATAATAAAAGAGATGCAAGGAATGTTCTGATTGAAAAGCAAGAGCATATATCAAAAACCTTCGGCAATGTATTGAGACCATATATAATCACTGAGAAGGAATTCAGAAAAAAAAGAAATTCAAGATTGATCATGGATATAATCAAGAACCATATCATGGTCAAAGGAGCCAGATTAGAATGAAAACAAGAGCTGTCAGCAAGCCATTATCCAGGAATTATCTAAGAAAGGCAGAAGAATATTCCAATGCGATGAATAATGAATTCTCAAATCAGAGATGGAATTCCTGTGTCTTGAATGCCATTCACTGCGGGATAAGCGCAGCAGACGCTTTGACCATATTTTTCAAAGGCGTGAGGCATGCAGGCGAAAGGCATGAAGAGGTCATAAATCTGCTGCAGACCCTGGATCTTGACAAAAATATCCTTGGGAACAAAACAAAGCAGCTTCTTGGTCTGCTGGATGTCAAGAATTCAGCAGAATACGAGGAAAAGCTGACTAATGAGAGCGGCGCTCTTACAGCTGTAAAAAACGCAGAGAGATTCTTTAGCTGGGTGAAAGAAGTTTTAAAGGAGTGAAAGTGCAGCAGACTTTATAATTGTAAATATTGTTCCATGATACTGCAATATTCTCATCATAATCTTTTTATATAATGGGACAAATTTAGCATTATGACACTTCAATCGCTCAAGCACATGCTTCCGATAGACTTGTACTCTGTGCTGGAAGGCTATGGCATAAACGAGCTCAGGCCTGCCCAGAGAAAAGCGATACAGGCAGGCCTTCTCGAAGGAAAGAATCTTCTTGTGTGCACTCCGACAGCATCAGGCAAGACTCTCATTGCAGAGCTTGCTGCAGTCTCTTCAATCATAAACAGGCAGGGAAAGTGCATCTATATTGTGCCTCTCAAATCCCTTGCAACAGAGAAGCACCGCGAGTTCAGCAAGAAATACGGAAAACTGTTCAAGATAGCTCTCTCGATCGGAGACATTGATTCAGCTGACCCTTATCTCAAGAATTATGATATGATAATCGCAACGTCTGAAAAGGTTGATTCTCTCATAAGGCACAGGGCAGACTGGCTCAGGGACATAAAAGTTGTTGTAGTGGATGAGATACATCTGCTGAATGATCCTGGCAGAGGGCCTACGCTTGAGATACTCCTGACAATAATAAGGAAGCTGCTCAAGAATGTGCAGATAATAGGCCTGAGCGCAACAATCGGGAATCCAAAAGAACTGGCAGAATGGCTCGATGCAGAGCTTGTCATGGATGACTGGAGGCCTGTCGAGCTGAGAAAGGGCATTTATTTTGATGGGAAGATAGAATTCAAGCAGTCCAAGTGATTATTGCTGTTTACTTTTATGGATTATTCATTCTTATTATTCATTTTTCTATGCCGACGCTTTTCAGGAATGCTGTTGCATCGAATGCGCCTGACATCGGGAACTCAAAATCACTCTCTGGAACATCTGCATTCACGCACACAACCCCTTCTGGATTTGTGCTGTTGAGGAGCTCGGACTCAGACATTATAGGCCTTGACATCTGCTTCTCGGATATCTTCATGTCAGGAGCATAATCAAACCTGAGCCATTTCTGGTAAGTATTGGAATATATGTATGCATAACTTCCTTCAATGAAAGAAGCAAAGTTCTGATTGCCCCAGATCACATCCTCTCTTATCCTGCCGGACTTGACTTTCAATGACATCGGGCCAAAAGAGGTATTTATTGCGCAGATATATCCATCTTTTTCCTTGAGGACTTTCTCAAGCAGCATCGGTTTCTGGCCAGAATCAATCCCTGCCTGCACAGCAGATATTCCGCTGCTGACAGGAGTGCCTTTCACATTATCCTGGGAGCCGATGCTTATCATCATCTTTTCCTGCTTTGTCTTGCAATGGGAGAATGCAGCTGCTGCAAATATGATCAGAAGTATTATGCTTACTACATAGACGCTGTTCCTCTTTTTCATAGGGAAAACTAATTGTCAGAGATATATAAATATTTAGGTTTGATCAAGAATATTATGCAAGAGGATTATGCCAGCCCTATATTCTCCATTATGATCTTCTTGTCGAACTCCCTGAGGTCTTCGTATTCCTGGCCCATGCCTATGAAGATTATGGGCTTGCCAGTCACATAGCTCACAGAGACAGCTGCCCCGCCCTTCTCATCAACATCTGCTTTTGTGAGGACAATGCCGTCAATGCCTATTGCATCGTTGAATGCCTTGGCCTGCTCAACGCAGTCATTTCCTGTTATGGATTCTCCTATGAAGATCTTGAGATCAGGCTTTGAGACCCTGACAATCTTCTTCATCTCATCCATGAGATTTGAGTTTGAGTGCTGCCTTCCTGCAGTATCTATGAGCACGACATCCAGCTTCTTTGCCTCTGCATATCTTATTGCGTCGAATGCCACAGATGCGGGATCAGAGCCATAATCATGCTTTATGACCTTTACGCCAAGCCTGCTGCCATGCTCTTCAAGCTGCTGTATTGCTGCTGCCCTGAAAGTGTCAGCTGCTGCAATGACCGGCTTTAGCTTGTTGTTCTGAATAAGCTTTGCGACCTTTGCTATGGTGGTTGTCTTTCCAGAGCCATTCACTCCGACAAACACGATTATATAAGGCTTCTTCTCCTTTATGTTTTTTATCAGGTTTATTTTCTTCACATCAAACAATGAGCTTATGGAATCATGAAGCGATGTGATGACATAATCCTCAAACTTTCCTCTTGGGATCTTCTTGTCAACAATGCTCTTCCTGAGATCCTCTTTTATCTTCTCTACAACCTCGACAGCGATATTGCTCTCGAACATGGCCATCTCCAACTCAGAGAACATGTCCTCGAATTTGCTGTCAGACAAGGTCTTTGTGGTGACAGCCTCCTTAAGCCTTCCGAAGAATCCCTTTTTCTCTTCTTTCTCCTCTTCTATCTCTTTTTCTTCTGCCTCTTCTTCTGCTTCTTCCTCTTCCTTTATTTCTTCTTCCTTTGCTTCTTTTTCTGTTTCTTCTATCGCTTCTTCCTTTTCCTCTTTTCCTGCAAACCTTTGCTTAAGCCTTCCGAAGAACCCTTTTTTCTCTTCTTTTTCCGGTTCTTCTTCTGCCTCTGCTTCCTCAGATTCTTCCTCTTCTTTAGGTTCTTCTTTCTCTGCTTCTTCCTGCCCCTCTATCTCTTTTTCTTCTTCAGCTTCTCTTATCTTCCCTTCTTTCCTGGGCTTATTTGCCTCTGGCTTTCTCTTCTCTCCTTTCTTTTTTTCAGAGGCTTTTGCCTCTTTTGACTTTGTCTCTTTCTTCGGCTTTTCCTTCTCTTGCTTTTTAGGGGATTTCTTCCTCTCTTCTTTCAGCTTTGGAGCTTTGACTTCCTCTGCCTCCTCTTCTGCCTTCTTGGAGAATATGGATATTGCTTTCTTCAGCTTGTCCTTGAGAAATCCGAACATTTTATTGCCCTCTTTTGCTGTTTTTTATCTTGCTTGCTTGTTGCGTTCATCTGATCAATCATTCTTTCAGCTTATTTTTTGATAACCTTTCAAGCTCCTGCTGTATGTTCTGCGCCTTGTTCACATGCTGCTGCAGCTGGAACAGCAGCTCATCCCTGACCTTGAGAAGCTCATTCATCTGGTTAGTCACAAGTTTCTCTGTATCAGGCACTGATTTTGTCACAGCAGTCCCTGCTCCGACATTGACTATCAGGTTCTTGTTATCCTTGAGCTCTGCTTTTGCAAACACTCCTCCGCTGAGAGGCATCAATATCTCTGTACCTGCGCTTGTTGTGCTGAATTCCTGAAGACTCTGGTTTATCGCTTCCAGCTCAGTGACCTGATTCTCAACAAGCTCAATCTGTTTCTGCGCCTGTTTTATCTGCTGGTCAAGGAGCTGGAGCTCGACATATTTTGACTGTAGATCCTTGTTCATTCTTTATGCCTCCCTAAGTGGCCTAAGACCTCGTCTGCATTTGCGACCTCTGGGCCTCCGCTGCTGTCTCCGACGATAAGCCCATGGTTGTTGCTGATTATCCCTGACTTTATGTAGGGGCTTGCCATGTTTATCGTGCCTGTCTCAACCTTTGTATTTAAAATTTTTCTCACGGTCTCAATCTCATGCTCTTTCGCATCCCTGTGGATTAAGCAATGCGTTGAATTGGCTACTGCAACTGAACCCACAATCTCAAGGTCTGCTATGCGTCCTGCGACTGCAGGCACTTTAAGCGCATGGCCTATCTTCTTTATTGTCTCTTCACCAAGATCAGGGTTTGCAATGCATCCATTGTCATTGCACAGCACATTGTTTCCGAGCGCAGTGAGCTTTGTCTCGATTACAGTATATTTTATGTTCAGTCTTTTCAGCTCATGGAGCTCGTCATCAAAAGCGATTGAAGGCACAAGGATCATGTTCTTGTTTCCTGTGATGAATACCCCGATAAGAGATGTTCCGCACATGGTTATGTGATGGACAGGGACCTTAAGCACATGCTCCAGCCTCTCTCTGATTGATTTCTTAAGAGGAAACCCTATAAGGCAATACTCATCTGTAGCAAAGGCATAAAGCCCTATGTTCGAGTTCCCGTAAAAATTGGTTGTCCAGATGTGCGTCATGGTTTTAGTTATATATGATTGTATATGCCCCAGATGATAGTTTTCAGAAGTATTATTTAAATATGCTGTAATTTGGAGTTATTTTCCTGATCCTGCTGATTCCCCTGATTCCTCAGCAAGCTCCTTCTCAATCTGCTTCTCTGTGTTGAGCCTGACTTCAATCTCGCCGAAAGGCACATCCTGCAGCAGGTCTATCTTCCTCTGGTTTGTGAGGTGAAGAAGAGGGACAAACGTCAGTATCTTGTCTTTCTTTTCCTGGCTGGGCACAAGATCCATGAAGGTCAGTCTTGCAGCTTTTCCGCTCACAAAGAACTCGTTTATCCTTGAGTACAATGATTTCATCGCAGCAGATATGTCAAATGATTTTTCCGGAAGAGTCATCTCAATAGGCCTTATCCTCAATAGTCTCCTCCTGTCTGTGTCAAGCGCAAGCCTCAGTGCATCCACAAGATCATAGATAGACACTTTTCTTTTCCTCGGCTGGGGGGTCTTTGGTATCAGGCCGATGCCTGTGATGTCAATCTTTTCCCTCTCTCCGCTCTCTGCAATGCTGTCTTCAAACAGAAGATCCTCGCTCTTGCCTGAGATGAGATTATCAAAATGATCAAGATCCTCGCTGAGAAGCCTTGTTGATTTTATCTTCAATAGGAGAGCTGCTGCAAGGACTACCTTGCCTGAATAAACCAGATCCATCTCCTTGAGCCTCTTTATGGTGTCAAGATACTTCTTTGACAGGAGAGAG
>JAPLZS010000024.1:0-1335 GCA_026394915.1 Candidatus Woesearchaeota archaeon
AAAAAAAGGTGATAAATATGGTATTCAGCAAACAGGAATTTGACAAGTTTGTTCTAGACAACAAAGTAGTCGGCATAAAGCCAGAGCCATTTAAGCTGAAATCAGGCAGGCTGTCCTACTGGTATGCGAATTGCAGGGTTATGTCTGACACTTTCGGGCTTCTTGATAGGACAGCAGGGTTTGTTGTTGATTTTCTTGCAGAGCATAAGCTTGATTTTGATTATGTCTATGGCGTTCCGGCAGGAGCTACAAAGCTTGCAGTCGCAATAAACTATAAAATAGGTCAGAAGGATAACAATCATTCGCAGAAGATGATTATCGGAAGAGAGAAGCCAAAAGAGCATGGAGACCCGAAGGATAAATATTTCATAGGCCCTGTCCAGAGCGGAGACAAGGTGATTGTTCTTGAGGATGTCACAACAACAGGGGGATCTGTGATAGACCAGCTGAAATTCCTGAAAGAAGCTGGCCTCAATATTGTTGCAGTTGTTGCGCTTGTGAACAGACTGGAGAAAAGGGACGATAACCTTGGTGTTGCTGATTATATCAAGAAAGAGTTCAATGTCCCATACTATAACCTCACTGATGCAAAGAGGATACTCCCCCTTGCAGTGCATGGTCTGGATGATGATTTGATAAGAAAAGCGAAAGAAAGCATCAATCAGTACTCTATTGTGAAGATTGAATTAAAATAATGGATTTTATACAAAGATTGCAGGAAGCAGCAGAGAGAAGCAACAGCATAGTGTGCGTCGGCTTTGATCCAGATGTTGGAAAGATACCTTTGCAGGGAAATCCTTCTGAAGTCATCCCAAAATTCTTCTCAGACATGATGGATGCTTTTGAAGCAGAGGACGCAAGGCCGGCAATAATCAAGCCGAACTCTGCGTTCTATGAGCAGTATGGTTTTGATGGACTTAAGGCGCTGAAGAAAGTGATAGAAGACTGTAGGAGAAGAGGTTATCTTGTGATACTTGATGCAAAGAGAGCAGACATAGGCAACACATCGCTTGCATACGCAAAGTCTGTCTTTGATTTCTGGGGAGCAGATGCTGTCACAGTAGCGCCTTACATGGGCTCTGATTCCGTCAGCCCGTTCATAGAGTACTGCAGCAAAGGAAAAGGAGTCTACATACTCAACAGGACATCAAACAAAGGCGCTGTTGACATACAGAATCTGAAGATAAAAGATGAGCATGGCAATGAAAATCCGATCTACATGGAGACTGCAAAAAAGATAGTAGACTGGTCAAAGCCAGGCACAGGAGCAGTTGTGGGTGCAACATATCCAGGAGAGCTTGAGCAGATATCAAGATTTTATGTAAACAGCGGAAA
>JAPLZS010000024.1:1366-8168 GCA_026394915.1 Candidatus Woesearchaeota archaeon
ATGCACTTAAGAACAGCGGAGACAATGCAGATGACATAAAGATGCACAGGATAAACTCGTCAAGAGGTATAATCTTCGCTTATCTTGACAGGAAGACAGATGACTTTGCAGGCGCTGCAGCAAAGGCAGTGAAGGAATTGAATAAAGAGATTGGGTCCATTTGAATTGTTGCATGGTATATTAGCAGGACTTATATCTATAAATAACTCTGGTTCAGGAAATTTTAATAATAGATTGAAAGATTAATAATATAAATGGCTGGTTTATATATGACTTAACTTCTTAACAGTAGTAAAAAACATAAAGTTTATAAATAGGAACATTTATCATAAATAAATAGGCTGATAATTTCAATTAAATAAACAAAGTGATAATCATGACAGAAAATCAAGAAGAAACAATGGTATTCCCATGGAATGGAAGAATAACAGGAATACCTTGGCCATTTACTAAGTTTGGAAGGTCTTTGGATGATTTAATGCAAAAGAAAGGATTACCTCTATGGAAGAAAGAGTTTTATCCTAAAATTAGCGATTATGATGATTCTAATATAGGCATTCAGAGGTGTTACGGAATGAATCCTCAAGAAGGAGAAGGTTACACAGGGGATTATAAAGGCATTATAGCTGTGGATTATTTTAGAGGATTGGACTTGCCTGAGATCTTGTCTATGGTAGAGGGTGAATGTAATTATTCTTATATCAGTCCATTTAAACCTTCCAATGTGACATGGGTAGGAGATAAACCTCTGATACTTGCTGAAACTCTTATTGAAACATTAAAAGAGGATAAAAGAGGCATTGGCATTTTGTTTGTATAATAAGATATGAAGGAAATGAGCCTATTATTAGTACTAATACAGAACAAAACGCAAAAAGACTGTATGAGTTGTACCCAGGCAGACATATTGAGGATGAAATCTCAAAAAAGTATCATATAGATTTGTTTAGGATGTGCTGTGATCAGAGTAAGAATGAGGTCTTTAAAGTTATTAACAATGTGCTGGATAATGTTTTTCCTCATATTTAAAGAGAATACATCATCAACAGTCTCCTAACCAATTTCTAATGCAACAAAATATCCTCATTAATCACTAAACGAATACAGCAAAAGGTATTTATATGATATAACCCTTCTTTTGTTTTTAATATGGGTGGCAAGATCAATTTCAGGGGAAGGTCTATAATTTCTATAAATAATCTTAGCAAGGAGGAGATAATATACATCCTTGAGACAGCTAAAAAGATAGAGGCAATGCCTTTTAAGAAGAAATCAGAGCTGCTCAAGGGCAAGGTCATGGCCTCATTGTTCTTTGAGCCGAGCACAAGGACAAGGCTGAGCTTTAATTCTGCGATGACCAGACTGGGAGGAAGGGTCATAGGTTTCTCTGATCCTATGACAAGCTCATTTGCAAAAGGGGAGACTTTGTACGACACAATAAAGATGGTCGAGAACTATGTTGATGTGATTGCGATTAGGCATCCTATTGAAGGCGCTGCAAGGCTCGCATCAGAGGCAACAGAAAAGCCTGTTGTGAACGGAGGAGACGGCGCAAATCAGCACCCTACGCAGACATTGCTTGACCTTTACACGATAAAGAAAGCACAGGGAAAGATATCAGGGCTCAAGATTGCCATGTGCGGAGACCTCAAGTATGGCAGGACAGTGCATTCTCTTGCAATAGCATTGTCGCATTTCAACTGCAGGCTCTATTTCATCTCTCCTGAATCATTGAAGATGCCTGCTTATTACCTCGCTGAGCTGTCAAAGAGAGGAGTTATGTTCTCAGAGCATGAGAAGATAGAGGAAGTGATCGATGAGGTTGACATATTCTACTCAACAAGGATACAGAAAGAGCGTTTTCCAGACCATGCAGAGTATGAGAAAGTGAAGGATGTCTACATACTTACAAAAGAGATGCTGAACAAGGTGAAGAAGAACATGAGGATAATGCATCCTCTTCCAAGAGTCAATGAGATTACACTGTCTGTTGACTCAACTCCTCATGCTTATTATTTCCAGCAGTCTGCCAATGGGATTCCAGTAAGGCAGGCAGTATTAAGTTTAGTCTTGGGGGCATTGAAATGAGATACAGCCAGGATAGAGACAGGCAGGATAAGGAAGACAGGCCTTACAAGGTCTTCAAGATAAAGGAAGGCGTTGTGATAGATCATATTCCTGCAGGAAAAGCCCTGCATGTAGTGAGAGTGCTGGGCCTCTCAAAGAACCTTGGAGACAGCATAATCACGCTTGGAATGAACCTTGAGAGCAAGAAGATAGGCAAAAAAGATGTCGTGAAGATCGAAAACAAGGAGCTGACAAAAGAAGAGCTGAACAAGATAGCCCTAATAGCCCCGAATGCCTCTGTGAACATGATAAAGAATGAGCATGTTTCAGAGAAGCTGAACATAATGATACCTGCAAGGCTAGAGAACATCATAATATGCCCGAATCCTAACTGCATAACAAGGAATTATGACATGAAGACAAAATTCACCACAATAAGCAGGGACCCTCTCAAGATAAGATGCAATTACTGCGAGAGGATATTCGACAGGGATGATGTCGAGCTGAAGTAATTTGAATAAATTTAAATAAGCAATGCCTTTATTCTTATGTCATGATATTATACCAACCTCGAGAAGACTCATATCTTCTTGCGAAATATGTGAAGGAGCACGCCTTTGGAAAGGTACTTGAGATAGGCACAGGCTCTGGCATACAGGCTATAACAGCAGCAAAGCAGAAGAGAGTGAAAAGTGTGCTTGCTGTTGACATACAGAAGGCTGTTGTAGAGCACTGCAAAAACATGATAAGATCAAAGAAGATAAGTTTCAGACAGAGCGATCTCTTTGAGAATGTTTCTGGAAAATTTGACACAATAATATTCAATCCGCCTTATCTCCCAGAGGATATCAGGATAAAGGACATCACAGTTGAAGGCGGAAAAAAAGGATATGAGACAGTTGAAAAATTCCTTGACAGCGCAAATGGGCATATTAATCCCGACGGCATAATCCTTCTGCTTTTCTCTTCGCTCACAAAGAAAGACAAGGTGAATTCATTCATCGCAAACAACCTGCTCGAGTTCAAGGAGCTGGAAATGCAGTCCTTTTTCATGGAAGAGCTTTATGCTTATCTGATAAAGAAGAGCGATATCCTTGTTCAGCTTGAGAAAAAAAGAATCAAGGATATCAAAAAGCTTACACGGGGCCATAGGGGGATCATATTCACCGGAATGCTCGGAAAGAAGAAGATTGCAGTCAAGATCCAGATAAAGGGGACAGGGGCAAAGGGAACTGTCAATAGAGAATCAAAGGTGCTCAGGCTGCTCAACAAATACAACATCGGGCCAAGAATCCTCTTCTCAGGGAATAATTTCTTTGTCTATGAGTTTGTCGAAGGAGTGTTCATTCCTACTCTCCTTGAGAAAGCCTCTGCAAAGGGCATAAAGATTGTGCTGAAAAGAGTGTTTGAGCAGTGTAATCTCCTTGACAGGCTCAAGCTGAAGAAAGAGGAGATGCAGAATCCTTACAAGCATGTGATAATTACGAAAGGCAATAAGCCTGTTCTTCTTGATTTTGAGAGGACAAGGAAAACCATCAAGCCCCACAATGTCACCCAGTTCTGCCAGTATGTGACAAGCGGAACAGTGCAGCATCTTGTGGAAGGCAGGATCAAAATAGATAAGGAAAAGATAAGAGCAATGGCAAAAGTCTATAGATATGAACCCTCAATCTTTAATCTTAATAGAATACTAAAAGAAATATAGTCATTAAAATAAATCAATAATCAATTTCAGCTGAACCAGGACCATACTTTTATTGCAGATCTTGCAAAGACCATCTTTATCTTGCTCTTCACAGTGAGGTCTTTATATTTTATCTCTTTGCTATTAAGGGCATTGTCAATCTCCCAGATAGCATTCTTTGATTCACTTATCTTTTTTATTGTTGTCTCTTTCATCTCAACTTCCATTGTGGGATTCTTCATTTCCCCTCTTGCAATATTGCTTATTTTCCCATTATGAGTCTCAACAGCAAGGTTGACTTTCTCGCCGCTAGTCCTCATCAGTGTTACATTTATCTTTTCATCGCCGAATATATACCTAAGAGTAGAAGGTATGCTGTCAGACTTCTCATTATATTTTGCCTGCGCTTCATTAAGATTGTTAAGATAATAATCAGTCTTTGTAGGATCATAGACAGCGAATGTTACTGGCTTGAACTGGCTTATGAGAAGAAAGAAACCTGCAAGGATTGCAACAAGGAGTATTGTGTAAATGACATATTTGTTGTTGACACTTCCATAGCTCTGGATATCATCATCCGGCTTTTTTTCATCAATATCTGCCATAACTTTAAATATGGCCTTTTACTATATAAATATTGATGTTTTTATGGCAGCGAAAAGCTTTGATGAAAAAGTCTGGAATCTGACAGCAAAGATACCTAAAGGAAAGGTCACAACCTACAGATTGATCGCCAGAAAACTCGGCACAACGGCATATCGCGCAGTCGGCAATGCATTGAACAGGAATCCACATGCTCCAAGAGTGCCATGCCATCGCGTTGTCAAATCAAATGGAGAAGTCGGCGGGTTTGCGCAAGGAACAAGACAGAAGATAAAAATGCTAAGAAAGGAAGGGATAAAGATAAAAAATAATAAAATAGAATATTTTGAGAAGGTTTTGTTCAGTTTTTAATCCTTCATCTTCTTCTTGGTTTTCTTTATCTCTTTCTCGAGATTAAGCCTGTCAAGAAGCTCTTTATACCTGTTCCTAATCGTGACTTCAGTCACACCAGCGACATCAGCGACCTCTCTCTGCGTCCTCTTCTCGCCGTGTATCAATGCAGATACATAAAGAGCAGCCGCAGCTATTCCAGTAGGCCCTCTTCCAGATGTAAGCTCTGATTTCTGGGCCTTCTCAAGTATCTCAATAGCCCTTGATTGGGTCTCTGCGCTTAATTTCAATGAAGATGCGAACCTTGCGATGTAGTCAGCTGGATTTGAAGGCAATATAGTTATCCCAAGCTCTCTTGTGACGAACCTGTATGTCCTTCCAACCTCCTTCTTCTCAATGCCAGATGCCTCTGAAAGCTCGTCAAGTGTCCTTGGAACATCATGCCTTCTGCATGCTGCATACAATGAGCCTGCGACAACAGACTCCATGCTCCTTCCTCTTACAAGACCCCTCTGCACTGCAAGAGTGTATATCCTTGCAGACTCCTCTTCGACTGATTTTGGAAGCTTAAGGAAAGAAGACACTCTTTTAAGCTCAGCAAGTGCCAGCTTGAGGTTCCTTTCGATTGCAGTAGAAATCCTGTATTGCCATTTTCTCAGCCTGAAGAACTTGTTCTTGTCCTTTCCGTCAAGCTTGTAAAGATCAGCTTTCTGGCCAACCTCTGTCCCGAGGCCCTGGTCATACTGGGTGTATGTCATAGGGGCTCCTGTCCTTCTCCTGCTCTCTGCCTCGTCGCCGTCAAAATCTCTCCATTCCTGGTCAAAATCGACCATTTTCTCTTCAACGACCAGTCCGCAGTCTTTGCAGATGACTTCTCCCTTGTCCTTATTGTAAAAAAGGTTTATGCTGCCGCATTCCGGGCATTTCTTCACAAGATCTCTTGACATGATTACCGCCTTGGATTGTTGATTGATATATTGATTATTATATGATAAAGCCTCTAAACCCCCACTTTTGTATCTATATTCTAATTACAATAACTTTATAAAGAAATTTATTAGGTTATATTTAAATGTTCTGTTTTATATATGAATCTGCATGAGAAAATATAAAAACAAGAAGCATCACTCACTCTAAATGGCAAAAAAAGACCCAATTCCAGCTGATCTGTTCAATATCCTGGCCTGCCCTGTGTGCAAATCTGATCTTAAGTACAATGAAGGAAAGACAGGCTTTATATGCGTTAAGTGCGGGAATAAGTATCCTATCAGAGAAGGGATACCTATATTATTGCCGCCTGACATGAAGTGAGTTCTCAATCTATTTTATCTTATCTCAACAATAAAAACCTTTATAAAAACCTTCAATAAATCATAATCTTATGCCGCGGTCGCATAATCCGGTATTGCGCCAGCCTTGAGAGCTGGTTTCCTTCGGGATATCCCGGTTCAAATCCGGGCCGCGGCGTTTTTCTTTTGGCAAGTTACCTAATTCAACAGTTTTTCGTGCAACTCGACGAAGTCGATGTTGCACCGGGCTCGCACCCGAGGGTTGTGTTGACGCTCTTCTTGGGCCGCGGCGTTCTTTTTTAAACTATAACTATCTTATTCTTATCACATCTAAACTAAAACACTTAGAACATCATCCTGGACAGTTCAGAAGAGCAGTACGGGCAGTTCTTGGGCATCTTCCTTACAGTGTCATATGCGAATTTGTACTTGCACTTTGGGCATACATATTTCACATGGTTCTCGTCAATCTGCTCGACCTTCACGCTGTTCTTCATCTTCATCTTTGCAGCTTTCTCGAGAATATCATCTTCATGATCCCAGCCAAGAGGCTTTTCCTTGCTCTCTTCACCAGCTTCTGCCTCTTTCTTGGCCTTCTTCATCGCATTAAGTTCAGCATAGACTTCCTGTTTCTGTCTCTTCTCCCTTATGCAGTTAGGGCACACCATCATCCTGAACTCTGGATCTAGAACAAACTCATTAGGCTTTGCCGGCCTTCCGCACCTCTTGCATTTGACTCTAAAATCATCCATAATAAATAGGATTATTAAGTTATATTTAAATCTTTTTCATTATTATGCAGAAAGCATGAAAATGAAACATGCTGCAC
>JAPLZS010000199.1 GCA_026394915.1 Candidatus Woesearchaeota archaeon
GATCTTGTGTTCCCGCATCATCAGAATGAGGTTGCACAGAGCGAGGCAGCTACTGGAAAGAAATTCGTAAATTACTGGGTCCATAATGAATGGCTTCTGGTAGAAGGAAAGAAGATGTCAAAGAGCCTGGGCAATTTCTTTACTCTTAGAGACTTGATGAAAAAAGGCCACAAGCCTATCACAATAAGGTATCTTCTGATGTCTGCCCCTTACAGGACTCAGCTTAATTTCACAGAAGAGGGCGTAACTGCAGCAGAGAGCGCATTGCAAAGGCTATCTGATTTCATGCAGAAGATAAGCGAGCTTAAGAATTTAGACAAGAGTGAAAACAATAAGATGAAAACAATCATAGGCAAGGCAAAAGAAAGGTTTGAGAAGGCAATGGACAATAATCTCAGCACTTCTGATGCACTGGCAGGCATATTCGAGTTTGTGAAGGAGATCAACAAGCTGATTGCAGAGGATAAAGTAGGAAAGAAGAATGCAAAAGAGATAGAGGAATTTATGCTTAGCATAAACAAGGTGCTTGTCATACTGGAAGAGAACAAGGAAGACATCCCAGAATACATTAGACAGCTTGCAGAGGAGAGGCAGGAAGCAAGGAAGAGAAAGGATTTCAAGCAGTCTGACCTGATAAGGGACATGCTGAAAGAGAAGGGTTACATTGTTGAAGATACGCCTAACGGGCCGAGAGTCAAAAAGATATAATTAGAATTCTACATTTATCCCGAGATTAAACGCTTCAGACACTTTGTCAGTCTCTTTTCCGAATACGATTTCTTTTGCCTTTGTGACCGCCTTGAGGTCATCAATCACAATCTCAATCAGCTTCTTCTGATTGTTGTCGCATTTTATGGTCAGCTTCTTCACTTCTGTCTTCAGCGCAAGCTTCTGCTCTGACTTCACTTTCCTCACAGCAGAGGATACATCTACAAGAAGGTCTCCTGCTTTCTCTGCATCCTCATCTACAAAATCCTTGTCATACTCAGGCCACTTGCTTGTATGTATGCTCTTGTCCCCCTCAATCTTTGCAAAGTAAAGCTGGTACACTGCCTCTGTTATGTAAGGCATTATAGGTGCCATCATCTTAAGGACATAAAGCAATGATGTGTAAAGCGTGAATTTGACAGACTCGATATCTTCCTTTGTGTAATTCCCAGGATTGTATATCCTGTCCTTTATTATCTCAAGATAATTGTCGCAGAGAGACTGCCAGAAGAACTTCTCTGCCTCGAGCTTTGTCTTTGAATATTCATACCTGTCAAAGTATTCTGTGCATTCCTTCACCATCTTGTTGAGCTTTGTCAGGAGCCACATATCAATTGCATTGATTTTCTTTGCATCCATCTTCCTGTACTTGTAATCGCCAAGGTTCATTATAGAGAATTTTGAAGCATTCCAGAGCTTTGTGGTCATCTTCTTTCCTGTCTGGAGGTCTTTTTCCATGAAAGGCATATCCTCTCCCAGTTTTGAGCCAGATGCCCAGAACCTGAGGCAGTCTGCTCCGTATTTTGAGATCACTTCCTGAGGCTCAACCATATTTCCTTTTGACTTTGACATCTTCTTTCCGCTTGGGTCAAGCGCCCAGCCGGATATCATAACATCTTTCCATGGATTGATATTATTGTGCAGCTGGCTCTTGACAAGAGTGTTGAACAGCCAGAATGTTATTATGTCATGCGCCTGAGGCCTCAAGTCCATTGGATAGAGCTTGTCATAAATCTTAGGGAATAATGAAGCAGCTATCTGCGGAGTAAGCGAGGAAGTGGCCCATGTGTCAAGGACATCCTTCTCTGGCTCGAATTCAGTTGAGCCGCATCTGCATTTCTTCTTGGGCCTGTCTTTCACCGGATCAATCGGAAGATCTTTTTCATCAGGAAGAATCACCTCTTTGCATTTCTTGCAGTACCATACTGGTATCGGAATGCCAAAACTCCTCTGCCTGCTTATGCACCAATCCCATTGAAGTCCTTTTATCCAGTTGTCATACCTGTTCTTCATGTGAGGAGGATACCAGTTCAGCCTGCTTCCTGCATCAAGGAACTTATCTTTAAGATCAAGATATCTTATGAACCATTGCTCTGTTGCAATGTATTCGATAGGAGTTCCGCATCTCTCATGCACATTTGTTGTATGATGAAGTTTCTCTTTCTTTATCAGAACACCTTCCCTGTCAAGCTCATCAAGCATCTTTCCTCTTGCTTCCTCTGACATCATGCCTTTGCATGGCCCGACAGTGTATGTCCCTGATTCATCCATGACCCTGACTGGTTTTGCCTCTGGATGCCTTGCAAGCCACTGGACGCAGTCAAGGCCGCCATAACTGCAATAATACACAACTCCTGTCCCGTATTTTGTCTCAGCAGAGATATCATGGCTGACAAAGACTGGCCTTTCTGCAAACTTTATCTCAACTTTCTTTCCTGCCAATGAAGATCCCTTGAATGTCTTGATTATCTCCATAGGAAACTCTTCTTCCATCTTCTCAACAGCATCCTTGCTTATGGCCCAGATCTCTCCGTCCGGCCTTTTCACCTTGACATAATCCCCTTTCTCGTCTATTGAGATACCGACGCAGCCAGGATGAAGCTCCGGCCTTGTCGTTGCATAGATTATGAATGATCCATCTTCAAGTTTTCCTTTGATGTAGTCTAATGTGGTGTCTTTCTCCCTGTCTTCCAGTTCAACCTGCGCAATCGCAGTATGGCACTCAGGGCACCACAGTGTGGGCGCAAATTTCTTGTAGACTCTTTTGATCTTGTGCAGGTCAATGAAGGATTTCTGAGAGATCCTCCTGCAATGCTCGTTTATTGTGGTATAATAGACATCAAAATCAGCGCTTGTTCCGATCCTCTTCCAGTCTGCTATATATTTTGGCCTGATTTCATTCAGCACTTCCATCGTCAGGTCTATAAATTCCTGCCTGTCCATGCGCGTTCCCTTTACTTTTTTTGTTGATTCAACAAGCCTTATTGTCGCAAGGCCGTTGTCATCTGTGCCGAAAGGATAGAACACAGAAAAGCCTCTCATCCTCTTGTATCTTGCGACAAAATCCTGCTGAGAGTATGAGAATGCATGACCGATATGCATCTTTCCAGAGACTGTCGGAGGCGGCGTGTCTATCGAGAATATCTTCTTCTTTGACTCAGGATCAAATCTGTATACTTTGTTCTTCTCCCAGAATTCCTGTATCCTAGGCTCCTCTTCAAGAGAATCATAGTTCTTTGTAAGATCCATTGTATCTTCATATCAATTTTATATTGTCTTTTCCTGCATGTATTTTGTGCCTGTATTGCCCCTTAAACTGTGCTATCAGGGCTTGTTTTTAAATATTTTGACTATCTTGAGCATGAATACTATCATAAGCGGGATAAGTATGAATATTACAGTCACAACAATGGAATCCATGAAGAAATCTGAAGGTGAAACATTGCCATCAGGGCTCCAAATAGCAAATCCTGTCAGATTGCCCTTCAGATAAGATGATGCAAGCAATGAGACAGAAACAATCATTATGAATGCTATGAACAGGAAGTTTGTCCTTGGTTCTGATGCTTCTTTTGATTTATTTTCCTGATTCCTTAAAGCAAGGTTCTGATGCGCATATTCTTTCTCTCTTTCTGCGTTTGTGATCATCTCTATCTTCTCTGATAACTCATTCTCCATCACCCTGTGCTTTATCACAAGATGGTCATAATGCTGCTTCAGCTTCTCAAGAGACATGCCTCCTGTGTGGCTTCTCATCAATGCATCATACTCATCAATGCCTATCTCTCCGTTTGAGGCCATATTCTCTATCCTTTCTATCCCCTCGAGAGCCCTCTGCCTCTGCCATTCAAAATACTCTATTGACTTCTTTATCTCTCCGAGCTTTTCCATCTCCCTTTCAAGCGTGTGATCTTTCATTTTTCCTTTGCCTTTATTTTTGTTTGTCTTTCTTTTTTATTTATTCTCTTATTCTTTCTTTGATTTTGCATTCCTCTTCTTCTTTGCTCTTGAGTATACTGTCCAGATTGTTCGGTCATCCCTGTTCAGAAGCTTTGCAATGTCATGGTAAGTGAGGCCAAGTTCATTCTTCATGTACTCCACCATTGCCTCAAGCACTTTGACAGTCCTGTCTCTGAATATCATAGAAGGTATTGGTATGCTGACTAGGCCAGAATCGTCTGTCGCAGACTCGGGTGACTGATCAGCTGATAAATTTGGCGTATTTAC
>JAPLZS010000180.1 GCA_026394915.1 Candidatus Woesearchaeota archaeon
TTGTGCGATCCGAACGGCTCTAATGCAGCATACCTGAACCTTTTCCCATTCCCATGCCCGATAGGCACTTATGGGGATGATTCAATGCAGGAACAGCTAAATCTTTTCATTGCAGCAAAACTCAAGGAGTGCGTCAAGCTGGATTCTATTGAGAAGATAACAGACCTGAAGATAACAGCAGGAACGCCTAATGTCTCTGTTCTGTTCGGAGAGGATGAGGTCACTGCAATGGCCACATATCCATTGAACATGAACCTTGGAAAATACACATCAACAAGATTCTTTGATTTCCAGATGAATATTCCTGTAAGGCTGAAGAAGGTGTTCGGACTCGCTGATTTCCTTGCAAAGAATGATGTCTATGACATAAGCTTTAACACTACAAAAGATTACATCAAGTACAAATATTTTGGAAAAGATCTCCTTCCTCCGATGAGTGTAAACCGGTCAAGAGTTCCTGGGCCTGGCGGCCAGAAAGTTGACATTATTGAGATTAATGACACATCATCCATTATCGAGGGAAAGCCATATCTTTTCAGGTTCGCTGTCGAGAACAGGATACCCGCTCTTGATCCTATTCCTGAGCCGAGACAGACAGAGGATTCATTTGATTTTGTTGTTGTCGAGGGAGACACTATCAAAATAACTCCGAAAGCTTATGACCCTGATGACAATGATCAGATAACCTATAGTTATCATGGATGGAAAGCGGATGAAGATGCTGCTTTTGATCCTGCAAAATGTTTTGGCGATTATGATAATGATAAATGCAAGTCAGACCCTTATTTTGCTGTTGATGATGCGGGCAGCATTATGTCAAGCGAATGGACTCCTGTTGCAGGTACTGCAGGAGAAGAAGGAGCTGTTGAATACCAGACAAAGACAAAGTATGATGACGACGCTGTGACAAATGGATGCGATCCATCTGATGCATCATGCACAAGATACAGCAGGGATCTTGGTGCTCATAATGTGACAGTAGAAGCATGCGATGAAGGAGACCTATGTGATTATCAGATTGTCAGGATAATTGTGACAGACACGCCAAGCCCAAACATAAATACCTATAATTATTATGGAATGCATACACAAACAGCATCGATAGAGGACCCATTTGTGCTTGATTCTTCTGGATCCTGCATATTCTGCCAGTATATATCTTACACATGGCAGGACAGCTATGACTTCAGCTTCAATGTGCCTTCTGATGTCCCTTATGATAATCTTGACGGGAAAGTCACAATACCTGTCAATCCAGACATAGCCACTATAAAGTCTTCGGATAATTTTTTCAAGACAGTCGAAGATGACCACACACTCACTCTTACAATACCTGCAGGAAGCGCAGATAAAAGCACTGCAACAATCGATGTGCAGGAATGCGTGGTTCATGATCACACGATAGGTGGAAAGCCTGCCGCCCCATACCCTTACAATGACAACAGCGAAACCGGCCCATTCAATAACCCGCTGTATGCAGATGACCCAGAGACAAATGCAGATCCGTTCAAGGCAGACCATACGTGCTGTGATGCAGGAGAATACATAGCAGCAGATCAAAAGCAGATATGTTATAAGTATAACTCTTATGGCAGCTTTTTATCTATTGACAAGACTAGATTTATATCTTCATTAGGAGGATCTTCGTGGCAGAGGCTTGTTGATGATACAACAAGCGCTTCAGTGGATAAAAATATGCAGAATGACATATTCTTGAGACATTTTGAGAGATACTGCTCAGGAGACAGGGGAAACATATGCTCAGGAGATGCTATAGAAACCATAGAAGTTGTAAAACAATGCGCTGACTTTGATGACAACACAATAAAGACAGATTATGTCGTGAATGGGTTAAGACCCAATCAGTTAGCAAGACAAACAGAGAGATGCCAGGGAATAAATCCTGTCTTCAAAAACCAGGAATCTACTGCGATACTCAATACATGCTCTATATTCACAAACGGAAAGACATTTGAGTCAGAGTTTGGTATGCCCGGAGCAAAAGGAAGATGTTCAAACACACCTGCATGCTCTTCTGGAGAAGGAGATAATAGATTCGGAGATGGTGGGGCTTTCAGATGCGCATATGCATACTGTGATGGAGATTCAAATGATGCAGATGGGAAACACTGCGATTATGGAGTGAATTGCAATTGCGATACCTTGTGTGGGTCAGATCCACAATGCAATGGGCTTGCATATGACCTTATAAAGAATGGAGGTCCGAACGGACATTACTATTGCGACAATAAGTGCAAGGTTGTCGAGCCAGACACAAACAGCGAGGCATGCAAATATGCAGAGGATAAAACCCATGGAGACGAAGGAAAGGTATTTGATACAAGATTGGAATTTGAGTTGGGGCTGAGAGGATCCTGTTGCGGAGATGATGCTTTTGAATTTTACAAGAAGAGCAGTATCTCGTCAGATTCCACATATGCATGCTGCGATAATATAGGAGACTGCGTTTTCAATGGGGTATGCGCTTCATCTGGATCAAACAGCAATGGTCCGAATAATGACAACCAGAATGGAGTATGCGCTGGCTCAAAGAAAGTATGCGCAAACGGACTGTGGAAGGATGATTATTCAGAAATTCCTGATTATGAAACTATATGCACATAATACAACATCTTAGATGGTTTCTTTTCTGTATATCGCTTATATACCTTAACATACCGCAATATTTTTAAATGATATATCAATATATAAGGTAAATAGATATAAGTATAGTATCATATATACTATAAAAAAAGAAAATGGTGATATGCTTGCCTAAAAAGAGGGTATTCACAGCTTTACTTATCTTTTCTCTCAGCGTGCTATTATTTTCTATGTATTCAGAGAATGTTCTTGCAGGCTGCTGCGTGTATCCTACTAACCAAGGAGGAGGCTGCAGCATTTACATGACAGGGGGCACTTGCAGTGGTGGAAGTCCTGATACAAAAGACTGTACAGAGATAACTAAGTGCAATGTAGGATGCTGGTGTGATATAAATGACCCAGTAAAGAACCAGATAGGATATGTCAATTCAGGATCTGGCGGAGTGGGATTCAGCGGATCCTTCAAACTCTTATCAGAGTATAAGCCAAATCCAAGCGCAGAATGTGATGTGATATGCACAGGAACAAAATGCACAAAAGACATCAAGATAATATGCCCTAATAATGATGAGATAACAATTGCAACGTGCGATGTTGGCTCAGGCACTATAAAAATAATAGGAAACAACTGCGGAACTCCGATTGCATGGACAGATGAAGCAAAAGCAGCAGCAGGAACAACAGAGATTCCTGTGGATGAGTGCTCTAATGAAATAAAAGACTCTGGAGAGACAGACATAGACTGCGGAGGCTCATGCCCTAAATGCGCAGACGGAAAATCATGCTCATTGAATTCTGACTGCCAGAACAACAACTGCGTAAATGATGTCTGCACATCAAACCTCTGCGGAAACGGGGTGTGCGACACAGGAGAGAACTCACAGAACTGCATCTATGACTGCAATGTATGCACAGATGATATCTTGTTCAATGAAGAATGCAATAGCGGTTCATCCTGCATAAAGGGAACATGCCTGTCAAGCTGCAAGTGTGATTACACCTGCATCGACAATCCTCCAGCGCCATCAAATGTCCAGGTATTGGATGTAAAAAACCAGAAAGCATTGTCAGTTGAATGGAACATGATAGCTAAATCAGGCTGCGACCTGAGCCAGATCCTTGTATACAGATGCGGAGAAGAGGGAAATACAGCAGAATGCGATCCGACAGATCTTGTCGGAGAGATAACTCCTTCCTTGTCATTGGTGAACTATAACTTCCCTGATAAAAAAGAGATAAAGCCAGAGACAATGTATTGCTACAAGGTGACTGCATATTACAAAAATTCAGGCGCAGAAGCATCTTCTGATGTTGTCTGTGACACAACAGGAATGGAAAAATGCATGGAAGGAAGGAGCAAGTTCTGCGAAGAGAACACTCTTCAGACATGCAATGACAATAATGACAGGGAGAATCCTGCAGGATATCCATGCCGCACTGAAAATAATCAAGATCCAAGGGATATACAATATTGCCTTGAATTGGATAATGGGAATGCCCAGTGCGTATTCCAGAATGACTGCGACCTCTGCAACGGCGTGTTCGGCCTGTTTGCCTCAAGCGGAGAGACATTGAGGAAGATAAGCCTTACAGGAGGGGGCACAAGCTATGGATTCTACAGCTGCAAATCATTGGCAGATGGGAATGAATTGAAAACATGTTTCTTTGATGTTACAAAGACAACAATAAATGTTCAGATATCCTTTCATGCTACAGCTATGGCTCAAAAACAGCTTGCGAAGATGACAGATGCGGAGCAGGAAGCGTCCAGGGATGCGAATGGAAATCATCAGAAGCAGCAGCATCTGAATTCGGAGTCGGAGTGTGCAGGCCAAAAGATCCGGAAAAGCAGGACTGCTCATTGTGCTCAGGAGAGATAAGAGAATCGAAGAATATGTTCTTCGGCACATGCTCCTATGATACATGCAAATTGTACGGAGATTGCTATTATTCTGATTTAGGAGGAGTGTTCGGAGATAAAGACTGCCTTCCAAAGAGCGCTGTAGGATGCACATACAGCACAAAAGAGGACTGCGTAGGGAAGCCAGACGCAGAAAAAGATATCAAAGTTGATGTAACTTATGAGAATGGCGAGAGAACTGGCACAACAAACAGAATAACCCAGCAAAGCTCTGATTATTTCTCATTCGGCACATGCAAATGGCAGACATATACTGATATGGATGGATTAAGCCAAGGAGTATGCATAAAAGATGCAGACGGAGATAATGCGCCTGACTGCCTGGAAGACTGATCCTTGGAGATGATGTCTATCTTCAGGTCGAGACAGATGAGGCAGCAAAGACATATTTCTGCTTTGCAGCAGGAGACGGAACATGCTATCCTGATGAGAGCACTGCATGCGCAATCCAGAAGAGATTTGACACAGAGTCAGGGCCATACACACTGTATTATTATTCAGAAGACCTTGCCCATAATCTTGAGAAAGTGAAAAGTGTAAACGTGATGATAGATAGGACGCCGCCAGATGTTAATGTGACTGCTGATAGGATAAATGACAAAATCTACACGGTCACTATGGATAATGATGGTCCTGAAGCAACCTGCTCAGGCCATCTTGAGGATGCTGTTGGTCTTCATTTATACAACAGCATATTTGTTGACAATGAGATAATAGCGGGCAATAGCGCAATAACAAGGACTTACACAAATCTTCCTGATGACAGGTATTATTTTGTGTATGAATGCAGGACATTGGCCGGAAACAAGGTGAATGGAGAGGTTGAGTTTGATGTTGACACAGACAACATACACAATCCTCTGCCATTCGGAGCATATTCAGGAAGCAGCGTGGTGATATCTGTTGAGACAGACAAGACAGCAGATTGCAAGTATGCAGAACCAACAGGATCAGACCAGAAATTCGCAGATATGAATCTTCTTACTATGAAATCATCAGGAAGCAGATTCATCCACTCTTCGACAGTCTCTGTTACATCAGGAGAACCTATCTCGTATGATATCAAATGCCTGTTTGAAGACGGGACAACACAGGGCAATAAGGGAGACATGATAAGGTTTGCAGTAGACAATATACCTCCTGAGATTACTGCAATAAGCACAATGAAAGAGTATGTCTTTGATCCAAGCAACGCATATTCATCAGGGCAGACCCTGATGCTGAAGTGCGAAGACAAAGATATCCTAAATCACTTTGGGAAAAAACACATGGATTCTGGATGTGATGAGACATCTTATCATACAGCTGCAATACCAGAAGAAACAACATTCAGCGGAGAAGGCCCAAGCAACCTTTTCACAATAAATTCATCAGATGTGATAACTTACACAACCCAAGACAAGAATGGCAATTCCATACACGACGGCACCATAAACCTTGAGATAACTCAAATTCCAGAATTAGACGTGTCTGTCTTCAAGTCACCGATGCAGGATACTTCAGTCAAGGTTGGCGCTGTATCTTATGGAGAATACATAATCAAAGTCAGCTCAACAGAGACTCTTGCTGCAGTGAAGGCAGACATAAAGAACATAAGCATTGCAGGAAAACCAGATATGCCCATCAAGGCAACATACTGGAAAAAAGAGGATTCTGGAAAATCATATTATTTCAGGTTCAGCATACCTGCGACTGTTCCATCTGATCTCTCTATGACCATTGAGATTGATGCGAATGGAGTGATATCAAAGGCAGGAGAATTCTGCTCTGACAGGATAGTATCGGATGAGAACACAATACAGAAGCATCTTAGCCTTGGCTTTGACACATCTGTGCCGACTGCAAGGCTCTTGCCAGACCTCAGCACATACAAGTCATATGGATATCCTCTGAGCAGCCTGACAGATGGAGTTTATTATACTGGCCAGCAAAAACTGTTTGTCTCAGGAACAGCAGCAGTTCCTGCAACAGCAAGGGTTAATTTCTATGTCATGCCACAGGGAAGCAACATTAAGAAACAGCAGTTCTATGACATGGCATCGAACAAGGATGATTATGAAACTCAAACAGAGATGAATGGATTCACTGGAAATGAACTGAATGATTACATCGAGAACTTTTTGATAAGCAGCCTCCCTGGAACGATAAAGGATGATATGGACAATGGAAAGGCTTATATTGACTTTAAATCAAAAATCAGGAGAGTATATGGCCATTTTGGTGAATATTATGGCATACAGAGCGTGAATTACGCTACAGGCATGATAAAACTGGATGGGAAGCTTGAGGATGATATAAAAGAGACAACTGACAAATTCACAATGCACAAAGTGCCTCATGCAAAGGACTGGTTCGGAACGTATATAGAGCTTGAGAGAGGCTTTAACACATTCTTCATAACAGCAGAGAGCAGCGCAGGCTTTGAAAACATGAATGACCCGAAGAAACCTATACAATACTACACTATATTCTATGATCCTGATGTGCCCCAGGTGATAAAACAGTCTCCAAGCTGGGGAACAACAAACAACAAGAATCCAGTGATATCAATACTTGTAAGAAAGCCAAGAGATAGCTCTCCATTGGATATCAACAATGTCAAGCTTTACCTTAATGATGTATTGAGATCAATACCGGCAAACAACAAGAAGTCATATAGTGATAGCAATTATGATTATTATAATATTTCTTATCAGCAGA
>JAPLZS010000187.1:0-3173 GCA_026394915.1 Candidatus Woesearchaeota archaeon
TCATAAAGATTAGTCTTATTCACATAAGACTTGTCTTAGATGGGGTTATAATATATAAGGAAGAGGCCTATTCTAATTTAGGGGCATAAAAATAAGATACCTAACCAAAATTGGTGTGAAACAATGGTTGCAATAAGCCTAAAACAAGTTGATCTGATTGTTGAGGAAGCCGTAAGCGAGATAGGCAGAATGGGGAGATATTATCCTGATTTGGTATATCAGGAATCTGATGTGAGGTATCATCTCTTTCGCGAGATTCAAGGGCTACTTGAGAGAGGTAGATTATTTGGTCATGGTAAGGTCGTAGTTCATACAGAAACACAGTCAAGGAAAGGTTTGTATGACATCGCCTTGTATAAAAGAGAGGCTTTCAATAAAAACCTATCAGTTGCTCCATTGGCGGTCATCAAAGTAAGAGCAAATAATCCTGTTCAGAAAAGACCAGATGCATCAAATCCCAGCTTTAAGCATAATATCAATAGAGCAAAATCTGATTATAAAATGCTTAAATCATCAAATGTCCCTTTGAATTATCTATTATTTGTTGATCTTGAAGACATAAGCTGTGAAGAAGGGCACAATAGAAGAATGCACTTCTTTGATAAGATGCCTAATCTTGGGTACAAAAATCATTACATCAGACGCAAAGGAATAGTATGTTATTATATCAGATTCAGCGAATCAAGCCTCATTAAAGCAACATGCACAAAATGCTGGAAAAGAAAACTGAAGATGGGAGAATATGTCCTGGCAGGGTGTGAGCATGATGACAAAGATAAGATAGACCAATGGATTGAGAACCATAAGAAAGTCTGCAACGGAAGGATTAATATTAGGAAAATAAGATAGGTGAAAAATGGAAGCCAAAGAAATTGACAAATATCTGAAGAACAGGATAAAAGACATGAAGGGCATAGAAGCGATAAAGGGATTGATATCAAAGAAAGATAGTATTGCGCTGCTGGATATTGAAGATATAAAGGCCGTTCTTGATAATTCAAAGGGGATACATATCTTTTCAGGAGATGAAGATGACTTTGCAAAGAGAGTCAAAGAACCCCATAAGATCAAATCAGTGGTAATCAATCTTGAGGCCCCAGAAGACACAAGCCTTGATATAGTAAGGTCAGCTATCGGAAACATAACAGATAAGATGGATAAGGATGTAAGGGTAGTCTGGGGTGCTAAGATAAACGAGAAAGCAGAGAAGATTACTTTTACTGCTGTGCTGGGGTATTGAGGAAAATGGGGAAGAAATGTTTTTTTGTGGATGAGAATCTCAGATGCCCGCATTGCAGGAAAAAGATTGGTGAAAAGGAATTAAGGAAAGCTGATCAGGAGTTCAACAGAGATATAGAGAAGAAAGCAGGAGGCCATAATGGGAAAAAAACAGGATTTAAAGAATTATAAGATAGAGCACCTTGTAGCCATGTCTCTATCCAGCCAAAGGACGCTTGAGCAGAGGGAAAAGGCTCTTAAGGGGCAGAAAGCAAAGCTGGATGAAATAAATTCATTGATAAAAAAGAAACAGAAAGAAGAAGGATTAAGCGACAAGGACATGGAAGATATGAGGAAAAGGGCAAAAGAAAGATTTAACACGCCTGATGTATGTCCTTTGTAAACCATATATAATTTATTCCAATAGTAATATTCATTTCAGGAGATTATTAATATGAGAATAACTTAGCTACACCTATGAAAACACCTAAACAATCAGGAAAAAAGCGTAAAAGATTGGTTAAGCCGTCTGCTCAAAGGATAGAAAGGATAGTGGGGGGAATAAGGGTATTATGGAAAAGGAACCCAGACTTGAGGTTTGGGCAGCTTCTTGAGAACTATATGTTCACAGGGGGTGAAAGAAAGGATAAAACCTCTATGAGCCTATTCTATCAGGATGACAGGAAAACCGAGGCTATATTAAAAAAGTTGGTTGGAAAAAAAGAAAGGGAGGATTTTGGCACAGATGAGGAATTTTTGGATGATATATTTGATACATTGGATGGCAGAATCCTAAACACAAAGAAAATAAGGAAAGAACTATACAAAAATACTATCCGGAAAGTAAACGAGGTAAATAAACATGGCAAAAAAGAAAAAAGATCTGCATGACATTGTTGATAGGGTCTGGGATAAGATGAGTGGTTAAGGGAGGTTTTAGAAAATGAAGATATCCAATTACGTAAAATCCAAGATAAAAGGAAAGAGCAGGAAGAACAAGAAACATGTTGATTATATTGATGATCTTATGTTTATGGAATCTTTCATAAGGTATGGCGGCGGCATGGCTATGGGCTATCGTTTTCACCACCTAAAATCTAAATACAGAAAAGAGCATCATGCAATACTCAAAGAATTGTTTCCAAAAAGACTTGAAGAGGAAAAGAGAAGGAAGATTAAAGACAAAGAAGAGGATGAGAGAATCGAAAAAAGGCTTGAAAAAGAGGAAATAGAACAAGAGAAAAAAGATAAGAGATTATGGTTCAAGCTTGGAGGAAAGGAATGAGACAAATAAAATTGAAAGTTGCTGAGGCAATCCAGGATGACGTGAATAAAGGCATGGTAAGAATTGATCCTAAATTTATGAAAAAAATAGGCATCAAGCCAGGAGATATTGTTGCCATAAAAGGCCAGAGAACAGCAGCTGCAATAGCTGATAGCGCATATCCAGGCGATGCTGATCTGGATATAATAAGGATGGATGGCATCACAAGAAGGAATGCAGAAGCTGGGATCGGGGAGTATATCGGCATAAAAAAAGCAGATTTCAAGGAAGCTGAGAGCATTGTAATATCCCCTGCAAGAGAAGGAATACATGTTAACGCCTCTCAAAACATGCTTAAAACCGGATTGCTTGGAAAAGCCTTCGTCAAAGGAGATATGATAACATTTACAGGAACAGCATCCAAGACTCCTTTTTTTGAGGATATATTCTCAATGCTCAATCAAGGCTCAAGGAACCCTGATTTTAGCGACATCAAATTCATAGTGGAAAGTACAGCCCCTAAGGGGATTTTAATCGCAACAGATAACACTCATATTACCATGAAAGAAGGCAAGAAGCATAAGAGTAGAATGCCGTTAAAATACAGCAGGTCAAAGAAGACCTTGACAATAAGGAGAAAAATCCTGGCAAAGGCATTAGGCGTAAAGCCGAAGGATATAGAGAAGGTCGT
>JAPLZS010000187.1:3209-4545 GCA_026394915.1 Candidatus Woesearchaeota archaeon
GGTCGTGCTGAAATGATAAAAACCATCATGATGCTCAAGCAATGGATAATAACAAGATATGGCGAGGAATCTCAGGCAGAGGTTGAGGATTTAGTGTGGTTAAAAAAGGTCGTGAAAGCAGGAGAAAAGATTGACTGGGACTTCGTTGATACGGCTGACTATAATATCGATTCGATCCCCAGGAAAAGGGAATTGATTATGGAATTCAAGGCAAGACATAAGGAGGTAGCTGAAAAATGTCAAAATTTACTGAATTAGAGAAAGGAACGCTTGTAAAGAACGGCAAAGAATATGATTATATCGTGGAGATAGCAGAAGATTTTCCCAAGAAAAGAGAAGGCAATGTCAGGTTAAAGATTATAGACGAAAGGCCAGCAATAAGGAAAGTCAGGACAAGGTATGATCCTGAGATAACTATGTTTGGAGATAAAGGTGCTTCAATGGAAGTGACATTGGGGTATAACATGAAAGAGATAAACAAAACCTTGAAGTATCTGCTGTTTACATTACTGATGCCATTCTATCTAGTTATTGTTGTAGGTTTGCTTATGTTTGCCCATAAGATACCAAGTAGATTTCTTCCGTTTTGGACAGTATGGATATTAATCCCATTAGGTATTGTAGCAATAGGATTATTTTTCAAGATGTATTATCAGATAAACATGTCTACATTGGCTGAATATCTCAAAGCAAGGGATCTGAAGAAAATCCTAGCAAAAGAGGGGTTCAGGCAAAATGAATAAAAAGAAACTAAAGAAAGACATAAAACTGCTTGAGAAGAGCATAAAGTTATGGGAAAAGCATAACCTTAATCAGAGAAGCGTAAAAGGAATGAAGATTTATACCGATTCCTGTCCCTTGTGCTTGGAATACAACAAGGATGAAGACGTGGACATATTTGCCTGCCAAAACTGCCCATTAGTTGAAGAAGGCTTTGAAGACCTCGATTGCGGTGAAAAAAACAGCCCCTGGATGAAGGTTTACAAGCTCACAAAGAGGTGGGAAAGGACAGGAAAGAAGCCAAAAGAGCTTAAAAAGGCAGTGGAACAGATGATCTGGAGCCTTAAATGCTTAATGTGGGATTATAAAGAGCGATTGAAAGGGAAGACTAAGATAGACATGAAGAGGGTTATTAGGAATATCGAGAAGAATATTAATAAAGGCTGAGAGGTTTGAGTGGTTAGAAGATGGAAAAAGATTATTACTTTATAAGAGTTGGAAGTGATTCTGGCGGAGATATTCCATATTCTATGATTATTGATGATCGTTTTCTTTTTATCCCTATAGAAGATGAACCAAAAGCTAAAGAAGGAACTGAAGTAATTCGATACTCTTA
>JAPLZS010000211.1:0-5742 GCA_026394915.1 Candidatus Woesearchaeota archaeon
ATAGGCAACATATTGAACAATTTTATAGTCCTTGTGGCTCCTGCATGCATTGTTGTCGCGCTGAGGATAATCATTGAGTTCGCGTCACAAAGCGAATGGTCATCAGAGGAAGATAAGATCATGGACCATATACGCGATCATCTGTCAGAGAAAGAGAAGATATGGGATATATTCATACTTATTGCAATATCCTTCACATTCATAATACTCGTATTACGGCTTTTCTTTGTTGTAGACCAGTACATGGCATTATTGAATATCATTGACTGGATAATAATACTGATATTCTTCATAGACCTTGTTGTGCTGTACAGACATTCAAGGAAGTTTGAGACATTCCTTAAAAAGAATTGGCCTGATGTAATTGCGATAATACCTTTAGGCATGGTATTCAGGCTGACAAAGGTTGTCAGATTTGTCAATATAATCAATTATCTTTCAGGAGCCCAGAAAGTAGAGAATATAAACAGGCCCATGAAGATTTTCTCAAATGATCCAAGATATGATAATGGCAGCAGAAAGCACAGGAAGAGATAAAATCAAATATCCAGCTAGAATATCCTTATTTGCGCATCATCAAGCTTTACAAGCCTGTTCCATTCTGAATCGACATTTGCCTGCAGCTCTGCAATCTCCTCTTTTGTCAAATGTTTGAACCTTCCCTGAGGAGACAGGAATTCCTCTATTGGAGATGCTTTTGAAGGCCTGTTGGTTATTCTCACAACACCATCCTCAATCTCGAACATAGGATACATGTTTGTCTTGAAAGCCAGCTTTGCTATCTCTATCGATAGGTTGCTTGGTATGCCCCAGCCCGGAATGCATGGGACAAATACCTGGATGTATGACACGCTGTCTTTGGTCAGCGCTTTCTTGACTTTAGATATAAGATCATGAGGGAATGCTGCATTCGCTGTAGCAACATAGCAGCCATGGCTGGCCATTATAAAAGGCATGTTCTTCCTGAACTCTGTCTTTCCATGAATCTTCTTTCCGAATGGAGTTGTTGTTGTCTCTGCATACTTCGGCGTTGCTCCGCTTCTCTGCACGCCAGTATTATGCACAACTATCCCATCAGCAACAAAATTATGCTCTTCTTCAACTCTTAAATCTAAAGTTGGTTCATCCTTGACAAACTTAATTGAGGTCACTTTCTCTGTGCTGAAATGCTCATTGTCAGCCAAGAAATCCCTTTGCTTTGTCTGGGAAGGGTATTTTGAGATGTCTGCTATTCTCTTTTTGCTGAAACAGATATATCCATAAGTAGAGTCTTCCAATAAGTTTCTATAGACGCAGAAAGTTCCTTTTTTCTTAGTTTGTTGATGTATCTTACCGACCTGATACCCTATTGTCTGCAATAATAACCTCAATGTCCTTAACAGATCGTAACTTGCGGAGACATACCTATTGCTATTGCCTATTTTATACCCATCTGATGACATTAACCCTGTTATAAAGGCCTCTTTCTCTGAATCAGTCAATGTAAATACCCAATCAGGAATAATCTTATTCTTTGCGCCCCTCCCAAATCCAAGAGAATCAATAAATCTTGATAGATTAATTGAGTATATATAGATATAATTTTTGTCTTTCTGAATCAAATTTTGTTTGAATGATCTTTTGTATAGATATATCAATCGATTGCTTTCTTTTGTATTTTTAGGGAGCGCAAATCCTGTTTCTGCTTTCTGCGGCCTAATCCACCCATCTCCCAGATACAATCCTAAGAACTCCATGAAGTCTTCAGAGCTCTTCTTTGGCAGAGTTAGATTATTTATCTTATTGACTTTATAGTCTCCTTTCTTTGATATTTTTATTGGCTTAAACTCAAAGCTTTTACCAGGTCTTGTCTTTTTAAGGACGACAACAACATCATTCTCCTTGATATGCCCTAATTCTTTCCATATAAAACAATGTGGTTTTCCCCTACCATCCCTCTTAAGGACTAAGAAAGGGTGATTTGAAGTCGCCTTTATTGTATGATGAAGAGTATTCAATTCAAAAACCCCCTTTATTCCATTATCAAATATTCCTGTGCACCTTTTCAATGCAAGATCTCCTGTCTTCTGGTCAAATGCATAAACTTCTTGCCCTAATTGGATATCAGTTATTCTTTTCAGCCCATCTTTTGTCATTATAAGTGAATCGAGGCTTAAGCAATTCATGTAAGCTCCATTATCATAACAGACAAATGTGAATTTATGCCTTCTCTCTGCTGCTCCGCTCAGTGCCTGCAGACCTATATCAAACGTGCCGCCGTCTCCTGCAAATGCAAGAAGATTGATCTTATCTCTCTTGTTCTGCTGCACAAGAGCCTTGTCAACTCCTGATGCAACGCTTGCAGCTGTCTCAAAAGCAGCGTGGATCCATGGGATCCTCCATGCAGTCTGGGGATAAGGGGTTGAGAATACCTCTAAACAACCTGTTGCATTGGCAACTATTGTGTTCTTGCCAGATGCCTTCAGCACATGCCTTACTGCAAGTGACTGCGCACATCCTGCGCATGCGCGATGGCCAGATGCAAAATATTCCTCTGTTGAAAGATTATTTATTTTGTCCTTCATTGTCAAAAAAGCCAGTCCTCCTTTGTGCCTTTTCCAAAGATCATATCCTTCAATGCCTTCTCAATATGCTGAGGAGTTATGTCCCTTCCTCCAAGGCCGGTTATGAATCCGCTGATCGTTCCTACTTCTGATTTTCCATCGCATAAAGCCGACCTTGTATCAGAATAGAGCGCACCTTCATATCCTGTTGAGATGTCCCTGTCTATGACTGCGATGCCTTTAAGGCCTTTTGCTGCTTTTGAAATAGCTTCTGATGGAAAAGGCCTGTAAGTCTTTACCTTTATCATGCCTGCCTTTATGCCTTCTTTTCTCAGATTGTCTATCACAACCCTTGCTGTGCTGCACAGTGTGCCCATCCCAATCAAAGCATAATCAGCATCATTCATTCTGTATAGTTCAATCAGGCCATCTCCGTATCCTCTCTTGAATTTTCCCCTGAACTCTGAATTCACTTTCTTTATTATATCTATAGATTCCTTCATTGCATCATGCTGCATCTTCTTGAAATGCATGTATGTGTCAGGATATGAAACAGGCCCCTGTGTAATCGGTTTTTTTGGATCAAGGAAAGCGTGGATTGGATTGTACTTTGGCAGGAAGCTGTTCACTTTTGACTGCTTCGCAATCTCAACAGGCTCCCACACATGGCTTAGAGTAAATCCGTCAAGGCAGACCATCACCGGAAGAAGCACATTCTTGTTCTCTGCAATCTTATAAGCCTGTATGATTGTGTCAAATGCCTCCTGAGAAGATTCGACATAGAGCTGTATCCAGCCAGAGTCTCTTTCAGAGATAGAATCCTGATGGTCATTCCATATGTTTATCGGAGCAGACAATGCCCTGTTTGCGACTGCCATAACAATAGGAAGCCTCATCCCTGATGCGACAAAAAGCATCTCATGCATCAATGCAAGGCCCTGTGAAGCTGTTGCAGTAAAGGTTCTTACTCCTGTTCCCTGCGCACCTATGCATGCAGACATTGAAGAATGCTCTGATTCGGTGTCAATTATTTCTGCATCAAAATCGCCATTGCTGACAAAATCTGCAATATGCTCTACAATATGGGTCTGGGGAGTAATAGGATAAGTAGCTATGACTGAAGGACTGCAGAGCTTGACTGCCTCTGCAACTGCCTGACTTGCTTCAATTACTTGTTTTGCCATTCTTTATCAGTTCTCCGTTTATTTCTACTCTTTCTACTTTATTTCTCCTCTTTCTTCATAACAATGCATTTAACAGGGCATTCCTGTGCACATATCCCGCAGCCCTTGCAATAATCAAGGTCTGCGACAAACTCCTCGCTGATTGCATTGTCAGGGCAGAACATCCAGCAGAATCCGCACTTTATGCACTTGCTTGGGTCTCTTACTGGCCTGAACTCCCTCCAGCTGCCTGTCTTGTTAGCCATTGATGAACCTGGCTTTGTTATGATTGCACCTACTGTGATCTCAGGATTATTTCCATTGCCTTTCCTTACTTTTTTTGTTTTTTTTTTTCTTGGCATTTTAACCACAGCTCTCCTCATAGACTTTCTTTATCGCGCTCTTGTTAACTGCATTGACTTGAGGCTGACTGCTTTTGTTATTGCTGACAATGCTCCAAGAAGAGGCGTGTTCACAATAGGCCTCTTGAAAATCTCCATTGCAACAGCTGTTGCATCAACTGTATAGACCTTGAACTTTTTATCGAGATTGAGATCTTTTGGCTTCTTTGACGTGTTGATTATGATTGTTCCGCCATCTTTAAGGCCTTTTGTGACATCAACTGCATTTATAAGAGTTGGATCAAGCACAATAACAATGTCTGGCGCATAGATCTGAGATCTCAGCCTTATGGGCTCTTTGTCAATCCTCACAAATGCCTCAACAGGGGCCCCTCTTCTCTCAACTCCGAAATTAGGGAATGTCTGGCAGTTCTTCCTGTCATGCAGAGCAGCTATTGCTATTATCTGACCAGTTGTCACAGCTCCCTGGCCTCCTCTTCCCCAGATCTTGATTTCTATCATATTCATGGCCCGTATTTGCTCTTTATTTGCTTATTTTTGATATATAGTGATATAAAAGAGTATATAAATCCTGTGCTACTTTTATCCTATGGTTTACACATATTTATATTGATTCCCTTGTAGTAAAATATATAAGACAAAGGATTAAAATAACGATTAAAATGCTAAAAGTCGATTCAGTCAATGTTTACAAGTCAGTCAAGATACTCAGCTTTGAGGATTCTATAAAGAAGATAAAAGAATTAAAAGCAAAAGGAAAGAAAGTAGGATTGTGCCATGGCGGATTTGACATGCTCCATCCTGGCCATGTAAAGCACTTTGAATCTGCAAAAAAGCTCTGCGATGTGCTGTTTGTCTCCGTCACCTCTGACAGGTTTGTCGAGTCAAGGAAAGGCTCAGGAAGGCCTGTTTTCCCTGATAGGCTGAGGGCATACATGGCAGCAAGCATTGAGTTTGTCGATTATGTTGTTGTAACTGACTTTGCAAAGGCAATGGAGATACTTAAATCCCTCAAGCCGTCATACTACATAAAAGGCCCTGACTTTATAAAGAAGACAACGCCCGGAATAACCGCAGAAAGAGAAGCAATAAAAGAAGCTGGCGGAGAGATGAGATACACAGATGATCCAAAGCTCAGCACAACAGAGATAATAGATTACATAAAGAACAAGATGGACACAGAGAACATCCTTGTGATAATAGACAGGGACGGCACCATCATAAGGAATGATGATTACCTCGGAAAGAACAAGTACTGGAAAGAGGAGATTGAGTTCAATGAGGATGTTGTCAGCTTCATCATATACCTGCAGACAAAATACAGGACAACAAAGATTGTGGTGAGCAATCAGTCAGGCATTGCAAGGAAATTCTTTGACTGCAAAAAGGTTGATGAGATAAACAGCCATATAGATGCAGAGCTGTCAAAGAAAAGCATAAAAATCGATGGATGGCAGTACTGCCCTGATGTTGACTCCAAGTTTGCAGAGAAGCAGAAGTGCAATGGCATATGCTTTGACAACAAGCATGTCAGGGAAAAGACAAAGAGAAAGCCAGACACTGCGATGGTGCTTGACGCACTCAAGGATCTTAAGAAAGATCTGAACGAGTTCACAAAGATTATTGTAATTGGCAATGGCAAGGATGATAAGGGCCTTGCAGACAATCTGAAGG
>JAPLZS010000211.1:5816-8368 GCA_026394915.1 Candidatus Woesearchaeota archaeon
GTTGATGTGAACAAAAAAGATTACAAGGCACTGATGAAAGAATTCTCGTGAGAAACTAAATCATTTCTTGTTAATCTATTCTTTATCTTCCGCCGTGATAAAAATGCGCTGCCACGATTGTAGAAGGATTAATGTCAAAGCTTGCCCTTCCCTCTGCTATTCTCCTTATCGCCTCTGGCTCAACAGGCACTGCATATATCCTGTCATGTTCTTTCATGACTCCTGGATTGCCATAGCATCTTTGGGCAATCGTCTGTATTGTCAGAGGGGTTTTGTTGCCGGTTATGTTTATGTGAGCAAATATATCCGGTGCTCTTGTGTAATCCTCTGCAAAATGACATCCTTTCACATCGAATTCGTCGTTATTCAGAAGAAGCTCATCTCTCATCTCTTTTTTGATATTCACGTTGATATCAGCGTCAATCCACTCAGGGGTCCCTCCCAATATCCCTATAGTCCCCCCTTCAACTGCAAGATTATTCCCTCTCCTTGCGAATATGAAATATTCTCTTCCATCTTCTCCATACGCAGTTATGATGAATCCGAGGCCAAGCATGTTTGACATCAATGAATCGGCAGGGCCTTTTACCCTTCCATCCACAATCTCATAATCTCTCCATGTTCTCTTTCCTTCTTCATAGTTGAATGAAGGATCAAGATCCTTAAAAGGAATATCCATTGACCCGTTTGTTGCAATGAAATTAAAATAGCCTAACTGTTTTACATTCAAAATCAGGCCATTGCTGTCTTTGTGCCATCCTTTTATGCTCATACAAGACCCATCAGTTGGATTTTGGTTCTTTTTCTTTCTCTGTTCTATGACACCCTCGGCAAATTTACTGAATCTTTCAGGCAATACATAAGGTGAATCAGCCTTGGCAAGTATTATCCTATCTAATTCGCTTTCTGCAATATAGACAAACGGATATTTCACTCTGTCTATTGTGACAAGCCTCTCATTATAATAAAGATTTGCAAGCATCTCAAGCTCTGGCCTGCTATCCTTCCTTTCTGCTGCTCCAGATTTTATCCTATCCTGAGGATTAAGAAGGAATTCAAATGCTTTCAGGCCTTCTCCGAGATCGATTGGGTTTATTATCATTCCGCACATTATCTTCCTCTCCTCTGCATTTCCTCATGGACTTTGAATGTGTGCTCAAGCTCGATCCTTGCAATCTGTTTTGCAGCGTCTGAATAGAAGAATCCTGGCTTGTTTATATGTGCTGCGAGATCCTCTTTTGATGTTGGTGCGTTAGGTACACTCCCATAAATATTCAGGTGTATAAGCGTAAATCTAAAGAGCTTGTCTGCATCCCTCACAACACCATCTTCTGCTGATAAGAACCCTTCTCTTGTGTCATGGCCGTTGATTATGCCGCGTATTAGGGTTATGTCCCCTCCAGCAGCATAATAAACTGTGTTAAGAAGTTTTTCAACAAAAAGAGCCCCCTGCTCTTCATGCCTTTTCCTTAGTTTATTTTCCAATGTAGGATTTGTCAGAGCATCGTGGAACATCCCAAGCTCTTCCTTGGTCATCTGGCTCCATCCTGTGTCATGGAGTATTGCTGCTGGAATCACTATTGCCCTCTCTGCTGTTACATAATCAAGAAGTTTCAGTGCAAAATAAGTCACGCATTCTGCATGGCCAGAATCTCCTCTTTTGTCCTGATATTCAAGGGCCCTCATCCATATGTCCCACTCTTTTGATGCAAGGCTTGTTTTTATATTGCTGCCTGAACCGTCAGGATTCCATATTGTATAGTCAATTGGAGTATAATTTAGTATTGTCATTTTAACATTAGTTTACTACTACTAAATAATGAACCATATATAAATATTGTGGTTTGTATGCCTCAGGTTTTGTATACGTAACTATCTCGCCTTTGCAAAGAATTCCCTGAATTTAGATATAACATGCTCAATCTGCTTCCTGTCAAGGCCAGGATAGACTCCAATCCAGAAGCTGCTGTTCATC
Source organism: Candidatus Woesearchaeota archaeon (assembly GCA_026394915.1). Taxonomy (GTDB): domain Archaea; phylum Nanobdellota; class Nanobdellia; order Woesearchaeales; family UBA12501; genus WJJV01. Next base: position 7,792 of record JAPLZS010000211.1, read on the forward strand.
ACAATGTCTGTATTCTTCAGTTCGCTGACTTTCCTGAACTTAAGATTCTTGAAATATGGCTGCTTTGTGAGGTTCCCACCAAACAAGAGCCTTGTTGCAATGCTGTTGTCTTCAAGGAACTTGACAATATCATTTCTTTTTAATTTAGAATCCTCTTTGATTGTGATCAGGAAGCCGAACCATGATGGATCAGAATTCTTCTCTGCTTTCGGAAGATAAAGATTCTTCTCAACACCTTTGATTGAGTTCAGGCCTTTGTAAAGCATCTCAAAGTTCTTTTTCCTTGCAGAGATAAAGCCATCCAGCTTATCGATCTGGCTAAGGCCTATTGCAATATTGAGATCTGTATTCTTTAGGTTATAGCCAAGCTCAGAATAGATATATTTATAATCATAACCATAAGGAAGATCGCCTAGTTTCCAGGAGAATCTCTTTCCGCAGGCATTGTCCTGGCCTGTTCCGCACACGCAGTCCCTTCCCCAGTCCCTTATGCTCCTTGCAATCCTTGCAAGATTGTCATCATCTGTGCAGACTGCGCCACCTTCTGCCATAGTGATATGGTGTGCAGGATAGAAAC